>JAFUBI010000163.1 GCA_017460285.1 Oscillospiraceae bacterium
GGGCAGGATCATGCTGGAAAAGGATATCACCTGGGTACCGACGATCTACGTTTTCAATTACGTCCACGACGAGATGTGTGTCGATCCAAACATGAACACCGGTCTTGGAGATCCCAGCGGTGTCTTCGCCTATCTGAAGGACTGCGTCCAATGCTATCCCGAGAACATCGTACCTCTTCATCGGATGGGAGTCCGCATCGCCACCGGAACCGATACAGACTGCACTGACTATACAGGTTCCGCACCCGTTGCCACAGAATGTGAATATCTGGTCAAATGCGGTCTAAAGCCTTTGGAAGCATTGGAATGTGCCACCAAGAACGGAGCTGACCTCTTAGGGATCGGGGATCATATCGGGCTGGTCGCGGAAGGGTACACGGCGGATGTCGTTCTTGTCCAGGGTGATCCTTCCAAGGATATTTCCGCACTTCACAACGTGTGTGCTGTCTATCAAAACGGCACCGAAATTATAAACAACTTCGATGCCTGATATATTCCTACTATTATGATCAAGAGCGCTGGATCTCTTCAGCGCTCTTTTGCATTTTATAAGATCTCTAACACCTTCTCTTTGGGGACAGCTCCTCCTCGGGCTCCCATCGTACGAACACAGATGGACGCTGCTGCAGTGGCGAACTCTGCCGCGCCTTTCAGATCATATTCCTGCAGTGCAGCGATAAAACTGCTGCAGAACGTATCACCCGCTCCCGTGACATCCACGACCGGGACTTTCCTGGCAGGCACAGTTATCGACTCCGCTCCTTCAAAATTCACCACACAGCCATCCGCTCCCAGGGTCACGACGACCAGTTCCATTCCCAACTCGTGCAGCCGGTCGACCTGTTTCTCAGGAGCCCATTCCCCGCGCACACTGTTAAAACCTGTTTCGTTAAAAAAGCCGATATCTACATTGCGAAACCGCGTCTCATCTCCGTTGCGTTCGTAGTCCACATCATAATCGACAACGACTTTCGCTCCTTGTGCTCGGATCTCAGGGGCGATCTCCTGCCATCCTCTCCCTTCATAGTGGATCAGGGCAAGAACAGAGCAAGTCGAATAGATATATCTGGCATTGCGCAGTATGTCCATTTGCTCCGCATTCAGATCGATCCGCTCGACATGCAGTTCCGGAATAAATATCGTGTGTTCATCGCCCACCAGAAAGATCATCGTCTTGGAATCCGGAAGAGAATCATCCACGATGGACAGAGAAGTGTCGATCCCTCTCTTTTCCAAGTCCTCTAGAAGAAGATGCGAGATCGAGCCGCTGTTCATCACGGTCCAAAAGAGCGTGTCCTGCCCCAAAGCAGCGCTGACACAGGCAGCATTGGCGATCATTCCTCCGGGTATCGCTTCCAGCGTCTCGACATCCTCCTTATCGGCGATACCTGGCCAGCGTTCGGCGCGGTAGTATTCGTCCAAAGCGACATCCCCTATATATACATTATAGGAACCTTTTTCACGGACCATTTGATCACTCTCCACAATTTGTTAATATTTTTTCGTCTATTTGTCCAAAAAGCATTATAGTACAGTCGATTGTGTTTGCAAATATATACTAACTGTGCTACATTATGGGAAGATTACAGTAAAAAGAACTGTATTACAAGACTTTTTGGAGGAAAGTTAAAATGGCGAAAAATGAAAACAACAAACTCGCTTGGTTCCTCGTTCCGATCGGTGTTGCAGTCAACTTTATCTTCGGAACTCTGGTTCTCTTGCTGAGGCTCCCGATTTATTTGGATTCCTGCGGAACCATTATCGTTGGTGCACTGTGCGGTGTATGGCCTGGCGTCATTGTTGGTCTCGTATCCAACATTCTGAACGCGATCACCGACCCCGGCACACTTCTCTATGCTCCTCTTAACATGGCATTTGCAGTCCTCGCTGCATACCTGTCCAAGAAGGGTGTCTTTAAGAAGTTCGTTCCCACTTTGATCAGCTCCCTGGGCTTTGCCTTCATCGGCGGCGTCATCGGCGCTCTCATCACATGGGCACGTTACGGATTTGACTTCGGCAGCGGCGCAACTGCAGTCGTAGTTCTTCCTCTCTATGCAGCAACCGGTCTCCCGAAGTTCCTCTGCCAGATCATAGGCGAGTTCCTGTGCGACCTTTTGGACAAGGCAATCACTGTTGTCGTATGCTACTTCATCCTGAAAGCATTCCCGACAAGATTCCTCTCCAAACTTCCGTTGGGACACATCTATATCAGCGATGAGGCAAAGGCACTGGAAGAAGAATAATTCTTCTCAAGAGCCTATACCGCGCTCTTCAAACTATGTTAAAGCGGGAGTGCACACTCCCGCTTTATTCTTTTCACTGGAGGTTCCATATGGACAGAGAGTTTATTAACTCTTACAACGATTATGTCAACAATGGAAATGCCTGGTTCAACCTGAATCCGCTGTCCAAACTCTGGATCTGCATGTGCATCGGTCTCTCCGCTGTAGTCGTGCGCCACTGGCAGTTTGGTTTTTCGCTCTGCATCTTTTACTGCATTGCTGCGTTGATCATCGGCATCTTCCCGCGTTTTATCAAAAACTACATCACGATCAGTGTATTGGTCATCCTGCTTACGATCGTGATTCGCCAGTTCAGTATGAGGGATCCTAACTTTACTCCCTTTATCAATATTCTCGGTTGGCAGTGGTACAAAGAACCGTTTATCGCTGCTTTGAACATCATCTCCTACATCATGGGCTTCTCCGGAGCGCTTCTCATCTACTTCCAGACCACTGAGATGCGCGATCTCATGCTGGCTTTGGAGAACCGGGGCGTGACGCATGTCGCGAGCTACATCATGCTGAGTTCCATGCAGAGCGTTATCGACATGAGACAGTCCGCTCAGACCATTCTGGAAAGCCAGAAGTCCAGAGGCATTGAGACCGACGGCAACATCATCGTCCGCATGAAGGCTTTCTTCCCCACACTGGGACCGATCCTCCTCAGCGCGATGTCCGGGACAGAGGAAAAAGCGATCGCTATGGATGCCCGTGCTTTCTCACACAATGGCGGGCACACTTATCTTCGCGTGCTTCGTCCGATCCCTGTTTGGGAGTACATATGTGACGGACTTGCTCTCGTTTTCCTGATCTGCTCGATCGTATGGAAAGTCCTGAGCATGACCGGAAGAGTATAAGGGGAGGAGATCACTATGGCTTTTATTGAACTGAAAGATGTTTCTTACAAATATCCTTATACAAAAGATTTCGCTCTTCAGAATGTGACCTGCTCATTTGAAAAAGGAAAGTTCTACGGGATCATCGGTGAAAACGGAGGCGGAAAGACAACCCTTTGCAACTTGATCCGCGGCTTGATCCCCCACTTCTATTTGGGAAAACTCACCGGTGAGTGCCTTGTTGAGGGGAAAGATATCCGTGATTGGGATACAGCTGAGCTTTCATCCAAGATCGGGTATGTCTTCCAGAATCCTTTTACTCAGATCTCAGGAATCAAACCGACAGTTTTTGAAGAAGTTGCCATCGGTTTGGAAAACCTTGGCGTTCCAAAAGATGTCATGCTGGAGCGTGTTGCAAAAGTCTGTGAGCAACTGGACATCGGGCATCTGATCAAGAACAACCCCAACGAGCTTTCCGGCGGACAGCGTCAGCGTGTCGCCTTTGCTTCCATCATTGCGATGGACACCGATACCCTCGTTATCGATGAGCCGACTTCCCAGTTAGATCCGGAAGGAACCGAAAACGTTTTCAATATCATCAACCAGTTGAAACACTCCAACAAGACGATCATCCTCGTCGAGCACAAGATCGATCTGATCGCGGAGTTCTGCGATGAGATCCTGGTAATGGAGAACGGTACGATAGCTTTCAGCGGACCCACAAAGGAAGTTCTCACAAAACGTGAACTTATGGACCACAATGCCGCCATTCCTGAAGTAGCAAAATTTGGACACGCTATGGCGGATGCCGGAAAACCTTTGTCTGAGATACCTGTAACTCTCGAAAAGGCTTTCAGTCTCGTTCAGGAAAGGAGCGCACGCTAAATGGCAATTGAGATCAAAAACGCTAGTTTCCGTTATCCAAACGGATTCACCGCATTGGAGCACATCAATCTGACGATCAGCGAAGGCGAAAAGGTCGCTATCGTTGGGCAGAACGGCGCCGGAAAGACCACATGTGTTAAAATGATGAACGGGTTGAACCGTCCATTTGAAGGCGATGTCCTGATCGATGGTATCAACACAAAAGATGTCACAGTAGCGACAGTCGCAAGAAAAGTCGGCTATGTCTTCCAGAACCCGGATGAGCAGATCTTCAACAGCACAGCTCGTGCCGAGATCGAATACATGCCCCGCTACTACAAACTGAGCGAGAAGGAAGTCAAAGAGCGCGTAGACTACGCAGTCGAGATCTGTGACATCAAAAAATACATGGATACGAACCCCTATGAGATCCCGTATCCAATTCGAAAATTCGTCGCGATCGCAGCCGTTATCGCTTCCAGACCAAAATACATCGTTTTGGATGAGCCGACTGCCGGTCAGGATCTTCATGGCACAAAGACACTGGGAAAGATGGTGGAACGCCTGACAGCGGATGGGATCACTGTCATCACCATCACACACGACATGGAGTTCGCTGTGAACAACTTCGACCGCATCATCGCCATGGCACATAAAAACGTCATCAAGGATGGAACCGCTCAGGATATCTTCTGGGACGACGCTGTTCTTGCAGACGCAAAGATCAAGAAGCCAACCGTTGGCGAACTTGCAAAGCGTTTGGGACTGGATGGCAATATCCTGTTCTGCGACGAATTGGTACAGAAACTATAATTTATTGGAGACAAACAGATGGCTAGGTACCTGATTGCCGGAGGAATTATCGTCAACGATATGGAATATCCGGACGGACGAAAGGTCACCGGTTTTCTGGGCGGAGCTCTCTACACGGTAAATGGAGTTCTTCCTTATACGGAGGATCTCCTTTTCCTGTCTGAAGCAGGTCCGGATTTCGATGATTTTTATGGAGATTATTTCCGTCTCAACCATATCTCCCCCAATGGGATCGCGAATGTCTTTCCAAAGACTTGTTACACTCTGGTCAAATATGAAGAATCCGGCGAATGGAGCGAATCCTCGATCTACGGACCGGAACACCATGCTAAATACGGTTTCCCTGTTGTCAGGGCAAAGTACATCCTCGAAAATGGAGGTCCGGATGTCCGTGGCATCTATGTAGAGGCTTCCGCCACTGAGCCCATGTGGGACCAGTTGGATGAGATCCGTGAGCGCTGTCCGAATGCCAAGATCATGGTAGAACTTGTGACAGAAGATGCCCACGACCTGTCCATCCGGGATTCTGTTATGGATCTGCTGAACAACAAAGTGGACATCTACTCTCTGAACCTACCGGAATCCATGGCACTCTTCGGGACAAGCAGCGAAGATGAATCTATCCAAGCGATCATCCGCTTGGGAAAACCCTGCTTCTTCCGCGTCGGAAAAAAAGGTTCCTACATGATCCAGGATGGCAAAGCTTGGTTCGCTCCTTCAGTAGAAAGTGATACGAGCGTAGATCCGACTGGATGCGGGAACTGCTCCACCGGAGCAGCTATGTATGGTTTCTGTGAAGGATGCCACCCGCTTCTCACTGCCTACTTAGCCAATGTCGCAGCAGGTGTCAACGCAAGACAATATGGTCCCTTCCCCCACTATACCGAAGAGATCAAGAAATGGATGAGAGAAACAGCAGAAAAACTTTATGAAAGAGGTTTAGAGAAATAAGTATGTTTTTAGATGAATTTCCAGTTAAGAAACCGATATTTGCAATGCTCCATATGAAAGGAGACACACGCACTGAGAAGTTGGAGCGCTGTCTCCGGGAGGCTGAGACTTATCGCGAAAATGGTATCGATGCTCTGATCGTTGAGGACTATTTCGGAGATTCGGAAGATGTTCGTGCCGGCCTTGAACTCCTATCTCAACGTGGCGGTTTCACCCTTGGTGTAAATGTCTTGGATAACTGGGAGCTAAGTTGGGAGTATGCAAAAGAATACGGTGCTAAATTCATCCAGGTCGATTCTGTAGCCGGACATCTTACTCCCGAAGAAGATAAACCCTACGCAGAGATGATCGAAAGATACATGAACGAGGGTGGGATGTACGTCATTGGAGGAGTGCGCTTCAAATATAAACCTGTTTGTTCCGGTAATGACGTCGAAACCGATCTTCGCATCGGAATGAAGAGATGCCATGCGATCGCTGTGACGGGAGAAGGAACCGGAATGGATTCTCCCACCCAAAAGATCATCGATTTCCGTAAAGTCGTCGGTGACTTTCCCCTTGTCGTTGCTGCGGGA
>JAFUBI010000164.1 GCA_017460285.1 Oscillospiraceae bacterium
CGTAGATCCTCTTGGATTGAGGATCGCTTTGAACGAGTATTGGGACCGTTACCAAAAACCTCTGTACATCACGGAAAATGGACTTGGGGCTTATGATAAGGTCGAAGAAGACGGCTCGATCCATGATGATTATAGGATCGAGTATCTGAGAGCCCATATCGAACAATGTATCGAAGCTGTAAAAGATGGTGTAGACCTTCGCGGCTACTATCCATGGGGACCGATCGACATCATAAGCTGTTCCTCTTCTGAGATCGAGAAGAGATATGGCTTTATCCACGTCGATTATGATAACCATTTTAACGGTACCGGAAAACGCAGTTTGAAAGACAGTTATTTCTGGTACAAAAAGGTCATCGAATCCAATGGAGAAGATCTTGGCTAATTAACATTAACGCAAAAGGATTCCTCTGTTCTCGTTGGGATAGAGGAGTCCTTTGCGGTTATATTCAGCAGATGATACAATCTGTTAAAAGAGATCTGTGAGGGAATATGTTATGGCTGAATATACGAAAGATAAAGAATTCCGAAGGACAACGACCTATAAAGGGATGGACTCTGCAACTAAAAAACTGTGGGAATTATATAAAGTCCAAAACAAGATAAGCGATGACCACATGGCAGAGATATTTAAACTGGAAGACTTGCGCAATCTCCCAAAGGAGGAGAAACAAAAGGGAAACCGCATACCCGAGAGTCTTTTGGTGGTAACAATGCTGTTTTTCGTTTTCCAAATGAACGGACAGAGCAAAACGACTATCACAATGGTAGTGACAGCTGTAATGGTCCTTTTTTCCGCAATCCTGTATTTGTCAGGAGCGATGAACCCGATTTCTGTTGCGATCAAAAAATCAAAAAAGAAACTGAAAAAGGATTATCCTCAGGTTCCATCTTTTGCTGAGTGGTGTAAAGAGAATGGATATGGTCAAACTGCAGATTCGGATGTGGAAGAGGATGATAAGTGAAGACTGTTATAGCGATCGATTCATTTAAAGGATGTATGTCTTCTTTGGAGGCAGGCAATGCGGCAAAGAGAGGCCTGCTTTCTGTATGTGACTCTGACATTGAAGTGTTTCCTATTGCTGATGGCGGAGAGGGAACATGTGATGTCTTAACTGTAGGGCTAGAAGGCAATTTCAAAGAAACTCAGGTTCATGATCCAATTGGAAGAATGATCTCAGCGCGATATGGAGTCGTTCCTAAGAAAAAACTTGCTATTATAGAGATGGCTGCTTCTTCAGGGCTGACACTGGTTGAAGAAGAACTTCGAGACCCGATCAACTCAAACACATACGGAGTTGGAGAGTTGATCCTTGATGCTCTCCACAATGGGTGCAGAGAATTCATCATTGGTATAGGAGGAAGCGCGACAACTGAAGCAGGAATCGGGATGCTTCATGCGTTGGGTTTTCGTTTTTTGGACGCGGATGAGAAGGAACTAGCACCATACCTGCTAAACATGTCTCACATTCACAGAATTACGGATGAACTGGTTTCAGAAGAACTAAATCATTGTGCTTTCCATATCGCATGCGATGTTGTAAATCCACTCTGCGGTGAAAACGGAGCAGTTCGCGTATATGGGAGGCAAAAAGGTGTTTTGCCAGAGCAAATGGAAAAGCTGGATCAGTTACTTGATCAATTTTCTAGAGTCTCGGAAGAATGGAGTGGAAGGAAAGTCAAGGATCTCCAGGGAGCAGGTGCATCAGGAGGGCTCGGATTCGCTTTTTTGAACTTTTTTCGGAATGTGGATCTCAGACCGGGTCTTGAAGTGATAAGTGATTCAACAGGTCTAAGGGATGCTTTGGCGAGTGCAGATTATGTCATTACAGGGGAAGGGAAGATCGATTCTCAAACGAAGATGGGAAAAGTCCCATACCGCATAGCTAAGATGGCATACAAACCGGATACAAAGACAATCGCTTTTTGCGGGGCTGTAGAACCTGAGGTTTCCGAAGAATTATATCCTGTGATAGACGACTGTATCGCAATCACCCCCGATAATGTTCCACTCGCTCTGGCAATGCAGAAACAGGTTGCAATAGAAAATATGGAAAAAACTGTAGCGAATTATTTCAAGGCAATTTAAAAAGTCAGGCATTTGCCTGGCTTTTTTGGTGAAAAGAGCATTATTAAAAAGAGATAATTGCGTCGCTCAATTGAATGTACATAACTTCTTGTCCGCCGAGTGTTTCTGTATACGGATCGAAAATGCCGATGACAGTGATATCGGACCCGAGATCCGGATACTCGTCCGGATAGGAACGGTCATCTCTTAGGAGAAATTCAATACCTTGTGCGCAACAAGCAGTAGCATCAGCAACTAGACATGCAAAATAGATCCTTTCTTCTCCATCATATATGGCAAACTGTCCTGCCATTTTAACGACCTGCCCGAGATAGTCATTCGGGTTAACTACCATGTCATAGACTTGGGAATATACCATGTTTGAATTCATCGTTGTAAGGTCGATGTCTATGGATAAGTCATAAGAAGAAACGCCTAAGGATTCGTGATCTGCAGGTAGTTCGATTGTTTCTTCTGTGGTGGTTTGACCATCAGTAGAAGTTTTTTCTTCCAACACATCATTTACAGTTGGAGATAAAGATTCTAGGCGAACCGTTCCGCTAAAGGAGGACCCGCAGGATACCAAGGATAGGCAAATAGAGAGGATAAGAATAGTGCTAAATATTTTTTTCATGGGATTCCTTTTTCTTAATATTTTTTTGCTATTGATCCGGCGCAGGAGTAGCCTGCGTAAGCGATGATATCAGCAATGACGATTGTAGATCCGATCGGTGTCCCGGCAAGGATTGATACGATCATGCCTAAAGTGGCACAAACAACAGAAATTAATGCAGAAACGATCGTTACCGATAAAAAACTTTTATGAACTCTCATGGCGGAAATAGCAGGGAAAATTACCAGTGCAGAGATGAGAAGTGAACCGACCAGATTCATTGCCAATACGATGATGACAGCAATCAAAGTTGCGATCATCAGATTATATACATTTGTTTTTACACCAGTTGCCCTCGCAAAAGATTCATCGAAGGTGACAGAAAAGATCTTGTTATAAAACAAAAAGAAAACCACCAAAACGATGATAGATAGAGCGATGCAGAGCGAGACTTCTGTTTTCGACAAGGTCAGAATAGAAGTTGAGCCAAATAAACTAGTGCAAACATCTGCAGAGATATTAGAGGTCGCAGAGGCAGGAAAAAGATTCATTAGCATATAGCCGATTGCAAGAGAGGCAACAGAGATCATTCCTATTGCTGCGTCCCCGTTTACTTTGGCGTTCTGACCTGATTGAAGAAGCAGGATAGCAGAGCCGATCGTGACAAATAGTACCAAAGGCATGTTATTTGAGAATCGCATCACGGCAGCGATAGCCATTGCCCCAAAGGCAACATGGGATAGACCATCTCCTATGAAAGAGTAGCGCTTCAATACCAAGGTTACCCCAAGAAGAGAGGAACACAACGATACCAGAATCCCTACGATCAAAGCATATCGAACGAAAGGGTATTGCAAATAATAATCCAGTTTAGTGAAAACACCAGTCATATTAAGCTCCAGAATAATCAAATGACGCTTCACTCAGAGATCGAATTGCAACTTGAGCATAATCCATAAATAACGGAACTGGTGCAATCCACATGAAAAGAAGATTCGTTCTGAATGATAGTGATCAAAGATGTGGTGGTAGGAAGATCCAAATGAATCGTTTTGCCACATCGGATGCAAGAAAGGTGAAGATGTTCCTTGCATCGTCCCGCTTTTAGATATCGATATGCTCCCTCACGGCTTCCTTCCTTTGCAACCTTTTGTAAGGTTCCATCCTGTTCAAGGAGGGAGAGGTTGCGATAAACAGAGGCTTTACTGATACGATATAGGGCTAGATCGTTGATGATCTGGCTTATGGGGATGGATGTATCCGGATGGGAGGCAAAATATGCTTGAAGAAGTTTTCTAGCCTTTGTTTCATATTTGGTTGCCATTTCGTCCTTTGTCA
>JAFUBI010000165.1 GCA_017460285.1 Oscillospiraceae bacterium
AGTTCCAAATCGATAAAAATCGGGAAGTATAGTGCAAAAAACAGGAAGGGATAAAAGGAGAAAAGAAAAAACAATGATGGACCATATGGCTTTTCCGTAGGAAGAAAGATTATCTGACTTTTTCGGCAGTGTCAAGATAAGTGTGTAAGTTTTTTGAATTAAGTTAGGGATTTGGTATGCTGTTCATCCTCCCGGCCGGGAGGATGAACAGCATTTCGGCATTAAATGCGGTCGTATTTAATGATTCGGTCGGCAATGTCTTCATGGTTTGCTAGCTGGTTGCGGACCATCGCCCAGTTGGGCACAGGGCGGTTTCTCCATTTTTCGTAAAGCTCGGTTATACGGAGATATAGGAGTTTAATCAGGGCATCTTCGCTCGGAAATGCACCTTGCTTCGTAACCTTCCGGAAACTAGAGTTAATACTCTCAACAGCGTTAGTGGTATACATGACTTTCCGGACAGCGCTGCCGTAATTAAACAGCTGCTCCACATGCTGCCAGTTTCGTTCCCAGACAGCAATGGCGCCAGGGTATCGGCTCCAGTTGTCTTTAAACGCCTCAAAAGCGGATCGGGCCGCGTCAAGGTTAATAGCGCCGTAGACCTTTTTCAGATCCGAGGTATATTTCTTGTAGTCCTTGCTGGGCACATATTTCAGCGAATTGCGGATCAGGTGGACGATGCACCGTTGGACAACGGCGTCCTTAAAGATCGATTTTGCTCCCTCTTCGAGACCGCTAACGCCGTCCATGCAAATGAACAAAACGTCCTCAACTCCACGGCTTTTTAGCTCATCGAAGATCTGCATCCAGTTGTGTTTGCTCTCTGTTTCGCTGATCCACAGTCCCAGAACGTCTTTGCTGCCGTTTATGTCGTATCCCAGTATCGTGTAAACAGCACAGTTTTTCGTGTCTCTTTCCTGGCGAATCGTAACGTAAAGGCAATCTACGAAGCAGAACGTGTAGAACGGTTTCAGAGGACGGTTCTGCCATTCTCGCGCCGCCTCCAACACCCTGTCAGTGATTTTGGAGATCTTTTCATGTGAGATTTCGAACCCATAGATGTCTTCAATTGTGGATGCAATGTCCCTTTGACTCATTCCCCTCGCATACATCGACAGAACTTTGTCCTCTATTCCGCTCACATCTCTGCTTCGCTTCGGGATGATTTCCGGCTCAAAGGACGCGTCCCGGTCCCGCGGCACTTCCACTTCTAACGGTCCATAGGTGCTGTTCACTGTTTTGTGAATGTAGCCGTTCCTCCGGTTGTCCGTCTCTTTTGCACCGTGGTCGTTACTCGTGTATCCCAGATGCGCGTCCATTTCTCCCTGCAGGATCGCCTCGAACATCGGTCCAAAGACTTCCTTCATTGCGTCCTGCATTTCCTCTCGGTTCTGGGGTTTGTACGCCTCCAGGATCGACTCGGCGATTGCTACTGCTTTGGGGTCTCTTTTCTTCTTTACTGCCATTTGCGTAGTTTCCATTTCCTTTTGTCCTTTCTCATTCTACGCACATTTCAGCTTTTATGAAAAGTGCGTAAGTTCTGTTTTTCGAACTTACACACTTTACTTTACAATCTCAACCGAAAAAACACAAAATTTGCAAAATACAGAAGAATTCTGCAATATACTTCTCATTCCACACTTTATAATCGCTCATGAAACAAAACTATGTAAGATCAAGGAGCCTGTCATGAGCGAAGATAAGAAAGTCCACTTCAAACACGGGCGTACTCACTTGTTCATGGTCCTGCTCATCCTGATCTGGGCGATCGACTCTGTTACCATCTCCATGGCGATGGATTCGGTCAACCAGGTTTTTCTTGTTTGTGCAAAATATGCTTTCGCCCTTCCTATCGTGATCCTAGTCGTAGCCATCAGACACGGGATCCGGTTACCGCGCAGAAAGGACATCGTCCACCTTCTCGTATCGGCTCTGTTTGGAGACGTGTTGTACTTCTTTTTTGAGT
The DNA here is from genome assembly GCA_017460285.1 of Oscillospiraceae bacterium. Classification (GTDB taxonomy): domain Bacteria; phylum Bacillota; class Clostridia; order Oscillospirales; family Ruminococcaceae; genus RUG11783. The sequence goes on from JAFUBI010000165.1 coordinate 1,967, forward strand.
ACACTGCGTTAAAGTATCTGTCTGTGAGCATGGTGACGATACTGCTTGGCTTTCTGCCGGTGGCTTCGTACCTCACGGATTGTGTTGTCCAAAGAAGGAAGCCGGACTGGCTCTCGCTGCTGGCAATCGGCATCTCGATCTTTGGTCTGGTCCTTGTCGTATCGACCAAAACGGAAGAACAGGGCAACAGCGTGATCGGCTACCTCTGTTGTGCCGCCTGTCTTGCTGTATGGATCGTGTATGGATATTTGACGCGATCGATGGAGAGCACATATAACAGCACGACGATAACCATGTACCAAATGGTCTTTGCATTCGGGATGATGCTGCCAATAGCGCTGACACACTTTCCGTCCTCCCTTTTTTCACGGGACTTTTGGATCAGCATCGTACTTATGGGCATCCTTTCCAGCGGCATTGGATGTCTGATCGAAGTAAAGGGATTGATCGATCTGGGGACGACGATCTCAGGTATATACTTGAACCTTCTTCCTGTTTTCACTGCCATGGCAGGTGTGATCTTCCTCCACGAACGCATGACATTGATCCAATGCATCGGGTCGATCCTGATCATCGTTTGCGGTTTTATCGTCGAAAAACGAGATCAAACCTGATCCACAGACGCGAGATAGTTCCCAAACGCTATCGCAAAAGCGATCATGATCACATGACTTCAAAAAACATCGAGACCGATCCCCACCTTATAAAAGGTAAGAGATCGGTCGTTCTTTCTGTCTTCTACAGCCCTATTTCTTCCATGGCACTTCCTCGTCGGACGCCTTGAAATTGTATACCGGCTTCATGATGTCCAGGATATCCACGGATTCCCGGATTACGTCGACGATGTCCTCTATGGACTTGTACGCCATAGGCGCTTCATCGATGGTCTGCTCATTTATGGATGTGGAATAGATCCCCTTCATGGCTTCCCTGTAGGATTCCAGGTCGATCTCTTCCTTCGCCTTTCTCCGGGACATGAGCCTTCCCGCTCCGTGAGGAGCGGAGTAGTTCCAGTCCGGATTCCCTCTTCCCACAGCGATCACGGAACCGTCCCTCATGTTCAGGGGGATCAAGACCTTCTCGCCAGCGTGAGCAGCGATGGCACCCTTGCGCAGGATCCTCTCATCTATGTCGATATAGTTGTGGATGGTGTGGAAGGACTCCACAGCAGTCATACCGGTACGCTCCAGCAGGATCTCCGCCATCTTCTCCCGATTCCTCCGCGCGAACTGCTGGCAGATCTCCACGTCGTGGAGATAGTCCTCCAGGAAGGAGCCATACAGCCAGCACAGATCCTCCGGAACATCCGGGGTCTTTGCCTGATACTCCTTCTCCAATTCCTTCAGTGTCTTCTGGATCTCAGAGCGTCTTCCTTCCGCCTTGTAGGTGGAGATGATCTCATCCCTTCTGCGGTAATAATCCTCTTTTCCTGCGTGCAGGTCGATCGCCAGCCTCTGGTAGTGCTCCGCGACCTGCTTTCCCAGGTTACGGCTGCCGGAGTGGATCACCAGGAAGTAGGTCCCATCTGCTGCACGGTCGATCTCAATGAAGTGGTTCCCGCCTCCTAGTGTTCCCAGGGAGCGCTCCATCCTTCTGCTGTCCCGCAGAGACCGATAGCATCTCAGATCGGTCAGGTCGAAATGCTCGACCCTCCCCTCCCACGTGCGCATTCCGGAGGGGATGTAGTGGGCTGCCTCGTCGATCTTAACGAAGTCCAGTTCCTTGTCCGCCAGCTGTACGGTGTACATTCCGCACCCGATATCCACTCCCACGATGTTGGGGCACACCTTGTCGGTCACCGTCATGGTGGTTCCGATCGTGCATCCCTTTCCCGCGTGGACGTCCGGCATGATGCGCACTTTGGATCCTGCGGTCAACTGGTAGTCGCACATGCGGCGGATCTGCTCGATGGCTTCCTCCTCCACGGTCGTGGCGTAGCAGATGGCGGTATTTACTTTTCCATGTATCTCAAACATTTGTTCTTTCCCTTCTGATCGGACGGGCATTGGTAGCCCGCTCTTCGCTACGCAGCGATCCTTGCGTAGCGTTCGCTCGTCAGCACTTCCATCATGAATTCGTAGGGGGAAGTCTTCCCTCCCGCTATCATGGAGAAGATGCGTGGCGTCACACCGGATACCAGAACTACGCCCTGTTCGTTCTGCTGCACCGGCTGCTGCCGGTGCCGGCTCGCCACGTTCCAGAACACCACCTGAGGCAGCGCATACCCATGGGCTGCGAACTTTCTCTTTGCGCTCTCGAAGTTGGTCTCGGATGCTCCGTCCACACAGGCGTCGAACTCCATGTCGGAAAGGATCACCAGTTTTGCAGGCAGTTCGGTCTGGGACAAGCGGTTCTTCACCGCTGCCTTCAGGATCAGGTCGAACACCGCTTCCAGATCCGTGTTGGCTACCTGGGAGAAGGATGCCGCATAGCGCAGTCGATCCGCGAAGGTCTCCCCCTTGATCTGGATGAATTTCGGGTGGGCAGAGAACTCAATGAAATGGTTCCGGAACGCTCCTTTATTGTGTTCCTCGAAGTAGAGCCCCAGGGACAGCGCCACAGCTGCCGGCAGAGGACGGGAGTTGTAGTACATGGATCCCGAGGTGTCCACAACCGCGATGGCGTCTTCATCGCTCCCGAAGTCCGGAAGGGATGCCCAGGTCGCATTGAGGATCTCTTTCTCCTCCAGAGAGATATTCTTCATATAACTTTTATTTGTATGCCAGATCGGGAGAGTCAGGTAAGACTCCACCAACTCATAGGGAGACACGTTTCCGGCGTGGAGGACTGCTTTTCCGCTGTTCACATCTTGAAGATAGCTCTGGTAGCGCTCTTTATCGTTGCGCAGGAAGGCTTTTCGGTATTGGAACATCGCCCTGGAGGGCTGTTTGGCATAGTCGAAGGTGTAGTTCTTCTCTCGAAGGTCGTTCTCCAGAATGCGGATCCGCGCCCGAAGGGCGGACAGGGCTTTCCGGTATCCCGCTTCCGAATACCCCAGCGCTTTTGCCATCCGCTTTCCCGCGGTACAGGTCTCGGCGTTGGACGCGTTCACGGAGGGGAGCCATTTTGCCAGAAGGGATACTGCCCTCCCCTCTTCCATGGCTGCCAGGTCTTCGGTCAACTGTCTTTTCACCAGGGTGAACATCTCTTCCTCCACAGGAGTTCCCATAAGGGAGAGCAGGTCGTCATAGCGACCGTATTCCGCGATATATTCCAGGTTCTTTCGTACTGTTTCCGGTTCGTTGTATGCTAGCCAGCGGAGGACGACACGGAACACTCTCCTTTCACCCAATCCACCACGGATGTCCCTTGCGTAGAAGAGCATCTTGGTTGCAAGATCCGGAGATTCGGTGAATGCGCGCAGGAAGCGGGAGAGTATCTCCCTGTCTTCGTCATTGTGCAGCGAGCCAATGGTCCCAAAGAGATCGAGGCACTCAGAACCGGTGGACTCATAAGTCACGGCTCCATTTTCCGTATGGGTCATATTCGATTCTCTTTTGAGCAAGTTCAACATTTCCGTCTCCTCCGGATCATTATTCTTAAAAAACAAGGCACCGTGCGAGTGGGATTCGGACCCACGAGAGATGACTTTGCATCATCTGTTGTGACCATCTTAACTATCTGTTTTTTGCTGTGGGTGCCTTTGTGGAGGCGATGCCTCCCTTGTGCGAAACACCCAAGACGCTGCCTTTCGGCTGCCACCATTTCACAAGAATGTCCTTTTTTTGCTGTGGGCGTCTTTCGGTTTCTGATCTTATCTTATCCTCTCCCTCGTCACTTATCGTGGAAAAAAAGTTGCGAACTGTCGTTACAGACTACATCAAAAAGATAAAACTTGTTTGTATCGATTGTACAAACAAGTTTAACTTTGCAGGATTCAATATATTTATCTGAAGAAAAAGTTGCGAACCGTCATAGTCCGCAACTTTTTTGCTGATTTAGTCTTTCTTTTATAAGATCTACGAAGCGCTGCGGTCCGATCACACGGATCATGGGTCCGAAGGATAGGATCCGTATCACCATCTCCGCCTCATCCTCACTGTTGTAGGTCAGCCGCACCAGATACCGCTTTTCGTCGATTCGCTCCGCTTCTTTCTCAAAGTGGGCAAAATGAAGGAGGACCCTCTCAAGGGCATTCCGCTCGTCGGTCAGTTCGAATTCCACCGTTTCCTTGGAAAATGGCGCCCGTTGGGCAAGCCGTATAGGTACTTCCTCTGAACACCGCTTGCACTTCATGATCCTTCCGAGATTCACCGTCTCTCCGTAGGCGGAGGACGCTCCAATGAGGCGGAACTTATCATCTTTTTCGGAATACTCCAGGGTCTCCGGCAACATCTTCCGATGCGTGATCCTTCCCCGTCGGTTCGCCATGGAGATCTCCAGAGGATACCGGTTCCGGATGGCATCCAGGATGAGCCGGAAGTTGGCGATATACTCCTCATCCTCATAGGGGTCACCGTCGGAATACTTGTCGAACACAAGATAATCTTCTTTGGTGAACAAAGGCTCCACATCGTCCAGACCTGTGTCCTCATCCGTGAAAAGCCGGATCCTCGGGTCAAGGTAGATCGCCTTCAGCCATCTCTTCTGGAGAGTCGTGAGAGGCATGGTTGGAGGATGCTGGATCGGCGTCGTGCCGTCGCTTCGGATCAGTTGCCACCGCTCCTCTGTAAGGGCAGGCTCGATATTTAGGACGCTCTCTCCAAAAGCGTGCTTCGCCACCATTTCCCGAAGTTCCCCTCTGCTCAACGGGTGATCGATCGCTGCTTTCAGGATCCAAGCCACTGCATTGTAATATGCGCTGTACAGTTCACTGAAGATCATGTGCCGTCACCGCCTTCCAAGCCGTAAAGAGCATACATGTCCTCCAGGTCTTTTTTGAACTGTGCTTCGAGAGCCTCATTCGAGAAATGGATGCTCGTGATCCGGCAAAGAAAAGTACGGATCCACGGGACCAATTCGCTGGTATCGTAGACGTCCGCAGAAAACCTGCTAGTGTTTACATCCAACTTTTCCACAGTACCGCACCTCTTCTCCCGCTCCAGCCTTCGATGGATATAACTCTCATCCGCACGGTACCGCACCGTGAACTCCACATGCTCCATTCGCTGATCGGAGAAGGACTGTGTGCTCACGCCCCACATGTGGGGAAGCATTCCATTCAGGATCTCTCGATATTCGTCGAAAGATCTGCAGATCTCTCCGGGATGCACCGAAAGGATGGAGTCCGTCCGGAAGGATCGAATGCGCCGCGTGCGTGGAAGATAAGCCATCAGGTACTGTCTTCCGTTCTGCACACTGATGAAGATTCGAAGAGGGACCACATCTGCCTCACTCGTTTTGTTCCGTTTCTTGTCCATCGTCTCCATAGTGATCTGTCGTTTCTCCGACATCGCCTGAAAAAGAGCGCAAAGGACTTCGCTGTCCATCGCCCCGGTGATGTAGTGGTGCTTGAACGTGAGGATCCCCTCATGGAGCTCTTCCTTGTCCAGCAGATAGGATCCGATCACCCCACAGGGAGCGACTTCGGAGAAGTAGTCCAAAGCATCTGGATCCAAACTTGCCTGAAAAGAAGAGCGATGATATGCCATGGTCCTTCCCTTCTTCTCAGCGATGAGTATCCCTTCCGAAACATACTCGTTTAGTTTCTTTCGCACTGTCGAGACATCGAACATTTTCGGATACTGGAAACCCGTGAGGTACTCATCCATCCGCTCCATGATCTCATTCAATGTCAGGACTGTTTTGGGGTCATCGAGGATGTCGAACAGGATGAAGTGAAGCGTGATGTCTCCGTCCGTGAAGCTCTTCGTCTTCCAGGCTTTATACAGTGGATTGTGACGGGACACCCTGCTGTCAACCGACAGAAACACGTTTTTTCCTTCCGGCGTCTGGCGAAACTGCATGAAGTCCCCTAGCCAACTCTCCAGTCTGCGTCTCTCGTCGTCGTAGGAGCGTGCGCTTTTCTTCGTGTATTCCTCACGGCTTTTGAAGCCATATACGAAGAACTCCCGCATATAGTCACGTACGCGGTTGAAGTTCTTGATCAGCTCGCTGTATGCCATCTCGCACCTCCTCTCTTCGCTTCCATCATATCACGAAACAAGGAGAAGACATATGCCGTGATACAAAACGAGTTGTTTCTCAGTACTATCTGGAAAACAACATGCAAAGCCGCTACCATTTATTGGTGGCTCCTTAGGAAAACTTGTGTCGCGCATCTTTTCATGTGATCAGACTCGTACACTTTAAACACAGGTCCTTATACAGACCTCCCAAGTATACAAGTATCGTCTTCTTTGAACTCAAAGGGATCTCAAAACTAAAAATGCGCTAATACTATTTCTTCTTTCCTTGCTTGGACTAGCAAGTTCAAAATATGCGAAATATACCGTAGTCGTTCGTTCATACATTTCGCTTATAGCGAAATATAGTTTTTATCAAGCGAAATCTTAAGCCGTTTATGCGAAACCACCAATTGCATTATTTCGCTCATTTCGTTATAATTACGGTGTACTTAGACTTAGAAGAGGAAAAGAACATGGGTTATATCTCAACAGAAGAAGCTGCAAGCCTGCTTGGCATTAGTCCTCGCCGCATCCAGCAAATGTGCAATAAAGGTCAGATCAAAGGCGCGGAGAGAAACGGCAGGAAGTGGATGATCCCGGATACCATCGTCAGAAATGATGACAAGGCTCATTTTTCACGGAGAAGCCTCCCTATAGGCATTTCCGATTTTCGAAATGCTGTTACCAATTACTACTATGTAGACAAAACTCTTTTTGTGAAGGATTTCCTGGACCGCAGAGTTCAGGTCTCCCTTTTTACAAGACCGAGGCGTTTCGGCAAGACATTGAACATGGATATGCTCCGCGTATTTTTTGAACTCAGCGATGAAGACACGAGCGTCTATTTCCAAGACAAGGCTGTCTGGGCATGTGGTGATCAATATAGACAGCATCAGGGAAAATATCCGGTCATATACCTTTCTTTTAAAGATGTGAAGTACAGCACCTGGGAAAATGCGCTCGCCAATATCTCCGCGCTGATTTCCATGGAATTTGACAGACATCGCTATCTTATGGACAGTGATCTTTGCAGTTCTGCAGAGAAGCGTTTCTTTCAAAAAGTCGTAGATCGTGAAGCGTCTGCGGTGGACCTAGCTGACTCCCTAAAAATGTTATCCAAAATGCTGGCTTCTCACCATAAAACTCCAGTGATCATCATGATCGATGAATACGATACTCCTATCCAAGAGGGTTATCTGGATGGTTATTACGATGAAGTCATTGAATTTGTACGAAATCTTTTTTCCGGAGGTTTCAAAGACAATCCAAATCTGGTCTTCGGTTTCCTGACCGGAATTCTCCGCGTTGCAAAAGAAAGCATCTTCAGTGGTATGAACAATCTGAAGGTCTATAGCATAACAGACAATCTGTATAGTGAGTATTTCGGTTTTACCAAAAAAGAAGTTAAAGATCTTCTCGGATACTACGGAGCTGAGGACAAGTTTGATGAGATCTGCAGCTGGTATGATGGCTATCTTTTTGGTGATCAGGAGATCTTAAATCCGTGGTCTGTAATTAACTACATCTCTGAAGAATGTGTTGCAAAACCTTTCTGGCAGTCGACTGGAAGCAACGACATTATTGGAGAGATCCTTTCAGACGCTTCCACTGAAATCAATGATAACCTGGTAAAACTCATGAAAGGCGAAAGTATCACAACATACGTCGACACTAGCGTGATCTATCCAGAAATTAAGTCAAAACCATCTAGTGTGTATAGTTTTTTGCTAACTACAGGCTATCTAAGAATTTCTCACATATACCCGCAAACGGATGGAGAGATCATGTGTGACGTTTCCATTCCAAATCGGGAGATCTCACGTGTATTTGTTTCTGAAGTCATTAACCGCTTCCCGAAAGGCAGCATTGAACCGACAGCGATCGGGATACAACAGGCTATTTTCAAGAAAGATTTCCAAAAACTCCAGCAATTGCTTGAAGATTACGTGATCCAAACGATTAGCAGCTTTGACCTTGGAAGTGAGGGCTTCTACCAAGGGTTCATGTTGGGTATATGTGCGATATTTAACAATCGCTACTATGTCCGCTCAAACAGGGAAAGCGGATTCGGTCGTTTCGATATTCAACTTGAACCGATGGAAAAAGTGCTGCCCGGCTTCATCTTTGAACTAAAATTTGATCGAGATAAGGACGCAGACCTAGACTCTATGTTGCAGGAAGCAGCAAAACAGATTGAAGAAAAAAGATATGATGTCGAGATGAGAGCCAAAGGCGTAGAAGAGGTTATTAAAATCGGTATTGCCTTTGCAGGAAAAAATGTAAAACTATACAGATTATAAAAGAAAGAATTTTGGAGGGGCTGAAATGCCCCTTCCTTTTTGCCCTGCAAACAAGCCCATGCAGACTTTGCATGGGCTTGTTTTAAAAGTGTCTGTATTACTTTTTGTCGCCTAGTTCTCTTATATCACCATCACGGTGCATATACAGGCTGCCTTCCCTGCGGGACATCGAACAGCGACTCATCCACTCCATCTGTGATACTTGTGATCTGTCTCACTATTTGTTGATCAGCAGCGTTGACATACAATTCGCCGTCATAGCCAACAGCCAAAACATATTTTAACTCGCTTCCGCTATATAGGAAACGATTGTTGTATTCCCCTCTCCAGTTTGGGAATTCCTCATAATAATATGTCGTGCCCTCAAACTCCATCTCACCGAACTCATATTTGTCCTCAAGGAGCTCTAAGAAGCAAGGACTGAACGCACGGTCCGAGACGTAGATTATGTCGCCTCTGTCTACACCGTCCCAAATTATTGGTAACTCCACGTATTCAGGATCGTATATGTACCGAAATATCTCACTGTCCCCATTTTCGGTTGAGGAATCTCTAATATAATCGCAAAAAAATCTGTCTACTAAAAGGGCATAGTTGTAAGCATCGCTTTCATCCCCATTTGTGAACACAACAACGTGTAGAGTCACACCTGTTTCTCTTCTATTACGCAAAGAAAATGTAAGATCCTGCGCCTTCAGTTCTTCTACTACTTCCACCACCTGCTCTGGCTCTTTCATCTCCGGTTCCGCAACAGGTTCATTCTTATCTTGACTTGTCCCACAACTACACAAGAACAGCGCGCAAAACAATACTGCCCAAAACACTTTTATCGCTTTCATCGATGCCTCCATCCAAATAACAAGGAAATAAATTGCCTACATTTCCCTTTGTATCTTTTAATATACCAAATAGGTTTAGAAAAAACAAAAAACTCCCTTGCCGCAGTTTTTAATCTACCTACTGAAGTTCTCACTAATTATCTGTGTTAAATTAATCAAATCAGATGGTGAACCTCAATGATTATCACCGAAAAAGCACCCAAACTCTCCGTATTTTCGACTTACCAGTTACCTGATGCAATTAAAAAACCTCCAACCGTAAAGTTTCCATTATCATTCCTGATTTCGGAACCGCATTGGCATAATCTTGTATTGCTTGAATATCCAAATCTTCGAGGATTCTCCTGTAATTCCCAATGATCTCTTTGTAGTAATCGAAAGGCAGCTTGTTCTTATTTCTTAAAAGTTCAATCAACATTCGCTCCCTGCTGTAAACCAATATCTTAATGGAGTTGTATTGCAGATATTCTGTGCCAAGCATTAAATGATTACTATTTTCAAAAATCTGGATCACTCTTTTATCAGCAATCTTAGAAGTTCCTCGACTTGTCATTAAATAATAACAGTCTGGTATAACGTCCGTCAGATTGTGATAATAAAATGCGCTGTTCATTGTGAAAACAGCTTTAGGATATTTCTTCGAAATGATCTGTAACACAGGAACGTATTTTTCGTCGGAATAAATTCCTTTTTCCTGTTTATAAAGTCTTCCCTCTGTAACCAGTTTACTTATGTTGTATTTATCCCCAAATCTTTCCAGACATTCTGTGAAGGTGTAAACCATAGCCCCCCCTATTTGCATGTAACTTTATATTTTTTACATGTATTTGGGGTAATTATAGCATAGTGTTATTAAAATGTAAACTCAAAGCATATGGTTCTAGAATGTCTATGTGCTTTCCCAGGATCTGTCCTTTGAATGTATGCTTTATACTTCCTGGTTATTAGACCAGAGTGTTACAGAATACTGTTGAAGGTGGGAAATATTAGTCGCTTACCTCTCGGAAGGCAAGAATTCTCGAATTCATTCATG
>JAFUBI010000166.1 GCA_017460285.1 Oscillospiraceae bacterium
CACCTCTCCCGCGACCTTCCCCATGCCTCGGATATGGTCCGCGCAGAAGACATGTTCGGGACGATCGGACCTTACGCGGTCAAGAGAGCATTCAACATCGTATTCAATCATAATAAGGAAGACTGATGCACGAAATGGGTATCGTCATCCACCTCGCCAAGACGCTGGATGACACAGCGAAAGAAGAACATCTCTCCAAAATCGGCTCCGTTACCCTTCAGGTGGGCGAAGTCTCCGGAATCCTAACGGATTACTTCGTGGATTGCTGGAACTACTTCAAAGTCCGGTATCCTGTCCTTGCGGATTCAGAACTCCGTCTGGAGACCATCCCAGCCGTCACCATGTGCGGCAACTGCAACCGGACCTACGAAACGGTCCGGTACGGAAAGGAGTGCCCCTACTGCCACAGTTTCGAGACCTGGCTGGTGGAGGGAAACGAGTGCATCATCAAGGAGATCGAAGCGGAATCCGCACAGGATCCAGACCCTCCGGGTCCTTCGAAAACATCCCTATAAACTGAAAAGCCGGCGCTGTTCCCACAGCGCCGGTGCTATTGTAGAGATCTCTTTCTCAGCAGACTTCCAGGACAATATAATCCTTGGCCTCCACAGCGGACTTCAGTGCATCGTCGGTTACGTCCTTGTTCAGTTCCACCACAGCGGTTCCCTCAACATGGCTCACCTTTGCTTCTGCGACACCGTCTACGGCTTCAAGAGCCTTCTTCACGGTCGCTTCGCAGTGAGTGCACATCATACCTTCGATCTTCAATGTCTTGGTCATGGTCTCTTCCTCCTTCGTATTGTGTTCTAATATCCTTCCGTCCGGATCAGTCTGGACGCGGTTTTTGATCGGTCTGTCATGGCTCGCGTCGTGGATCTTCAACAGATTCAGACGAAGCGCATTGGACACAACGCAGAAACTGGACAGGCTCATGGCAGCAGCGCCCCACATGGGGTTCATGCTCCACCCGAACAGTTTGACATAGGCGCCGGCTGCCAGCGGGATGAGCAGCGTGTTGTAGATGAGAGCCCAGAACAGGTTCTCCACGATATTGGTGTAAGTCCTCCTGCTAAGGCGGATCGCTGCGGAGACGTCGGTGAGCTTAGATTTCATGAGGACGACGTCTGCGGCGTCGATCGCCACGTCGGTACCCGCCCCAATGGCGATCCCGATCTCTGCTCTGGTGAGTGCCGGAGCGTCATTGATCCCGTCGCCCACCATGGCGACTTTTCCCTTCTCTTGCAGTTTGCGGATGACAGTTTCCTTGCCGTTGGGCAGAACGCCTGCCACTACTTCGTTGACGCCTGCCTGTCTGCCTATGGCAGCGGCTGTGCGCTCGTTGTCTCCGGTGAGCATCACCACATGGATGCCCATGTTCTTCAGTTCAGAGATCGCCTGAGCGGAATCCTCCTTCATGGTGTCCGCCACAGCGATAACGCCGAGAAGTTCTCCGTCCGAGGAGAAGAACAATGGGGTCTTTCCGTCCCCTGCCAGGTCTTCATACTTTCTGGTGAAGGACTCGGGGATCCGGGTCTGTCCCTTCATATATTTATAACTTCCGCCGAGAAGCACTTTTCCGTCCACTTTCGCGGTGAGACCGTTTCCGGGCAGCGCCTGGAACTCCTCCGCCTCCCGGAGCGAGGTCTCCTTTTCCTGGGCGTATTGCAGTACCGCCTTCGCCAGGGGGTGCTCGCTCTTCTGCTCAAGAGAAGCCGCCAGAAGGATCAGTTCCTCCTCTGTCACGCCTTCTGCGGGGACCAGGTCGGTGACCTTCGGTTCTCCGCTGGTTATGGTCCCGGTCTTGTCCAGTGCCACGATCTGTACGGCACCTGTCTCCTGAAGTGCTTCCGCGTTCTTGAACAAGATGCCGTTCTTAGCGCCTACGCCGTTGCCCACCATGATGGCTACCGGAGTGGCGAGCCCCAAAGCGCAGGGGCAGCTCACTACCAGGACACAGATCCCTCTCGCCAAAGCGTAACCGATCGGTTCCCCTACGAGGAGCCAGATCACGGTCGTGAGGGTCGCGATCGCGATAACCGCAGGAACGAAATATCCGGAGATGGTGTCAGCAAGTTTCGCCACCGGTGCTTTGGTCGCCGCAGCGTCGCTCACCATCTGGATGATCTGAGCAAGGGTGGTGTCTTCTCCTACCTTGGTCGCTCTGCAGCGCAGGAATCCGGACTGGTTCAAAGTCGCGCTGGAGACCGGACTCCCCGGCTCCTTGTCAACCGGAAGGCTCTCACCTGTGAGAGCGGACTCGTTCACCGCGCTGTTTCCCTCCAGGACGACGCCGTCCACCGGGATATTCTCTCCGGGTCGGACCAGGAATATGTCCCCGATCTTCACCTCATCCACCGAGACTGTGACTTCCACGCCGTCTCTCTCGATATTCGCTGTCTTGGGAGCCAGTTTCATCAGGCTCTTGAGGGCATTGGTCGTCTTGCCTTTGGAATATGCCTCCAGCATCTTCCCCACCGTGATGAGGGCAAGAATCATGGCGGAGGACTCAAAATAGAACTCGTCCATGTAGGGCATGGCAGCCATAGCGCCACCGTCCACCTGGGCTCTGGTCATGGCAAACAGCATCACGGTGCTGTACACGAATCCCGCAGCGGATCCCAGAGCGATCAGGGTGTCCATATTGGGAGCGCCGTGCATCAGACTGGAAAAACCGCTCACGAAAAATTTCTTGTTGATGATCATTATCACAACGGTCAACAGAAGCTGGATCAGTCCCATAGCCACGTGGTTATCGTCAAAGAAGGCGGGCAACGGGAATCCCAGCATCATGTGCCCCATTGAAAAATACATCAGCACCAGCAGGAATCCCACAGACGCGATCAGCCTGCGCTTCAGAACGGGAGTCTCCCTGTCCTTCAAAGCATCCTCTTCAGCAGCTAACTTGTCACTGAGAGATACCGCCGCCTTTTCCGTCTGTCCCTTTGGAGAAGCTCCGTATCCCGCGGCTTCTACCGCCTTTATGATCTCCTCCGGGGAGGCTGTTCCTTCTACGCCCATGCTGTTGGTGAGAAGGCTCACCGAACAGGAGGTCACTCCCGGGACCCCGTTCACAGCTTTCTCCACCCTCGCCTGGCAGGCGGCGCAGCTCATTCCTGTCACTACATATTGTTCCATAGATCTCTAACCCCTTATTTCATTACCTTTTGGAGAACATTCACCAGTTCATCGATAGCCTGGTCGTTTCCTTCACGGATATCGTCCGCCACACAACTTCGGATATGTCCCGCCAGGATCACCTTGTTGAAACTGTTGAGAGCAGCCTGTGCGGCGGAGACCTGTGTCAGGATCTCCGGGCAATAAGCACCTCTCTCCACCATCCCCCGGATCCCCCGGATCTGTCCCTCGATGCGGTTGAGGCGGCAGACCAGATCCTTGATCTCCTGTTCGGAGCGCTCTCTGGACTCGTGGATGAAGCAGCAGTTCTCCTGTTCTGTCTTTTTATCTTCCGGCATTTTTCCAACCCTACCTGTCATTCATTGCAAGGATATAATATACCCCCACGGGGTATATGTCAATACAGGTTTTTTCAAACACATTAAGGGATTCTTAATCACTTATCCCGTTTATTCTTAATCGGACCTGACGCTATCATATGAGCGAGGAGGAGAACACGATGTACAACATTCTGATCTGCGACGATGAGCAGGATATCATCAACGCATTGAAGATCTATCTTTCAGATCCCAACTACACCTTCTACGAGGCGCGCAACGGCCGGGAAGCCCTGGACCTGGTCTCGTCAAAGGAGATCCATCTGATCCTGATGGACATCATGATGCCGGTCATGAACGGCATCACAGCACTGACTGAACTCAGAAAGATCAGTAACGTTCCGGTCCTGTTCCTCACCGCCAAGAGCGAAGATGCGGATATGCTCCTCGGTCTCAACGTCGGTGCGGACGACTACATCACTAAGCCCTTCAATCCCCTGGAGGTCACAGCGCGTGTGCGCTCCCATCTCAGGAGATACATGCAGCTCGGCGGCGGAAAGGTGCAGAGCGACGCCCTCCGGATCGGAGGCATCGAGCTCAATGACCGCTCCAAATCCGTCTCTTTGGATGGGGAGCCTGTCAGCCTCACCCCCACCGAATATGAGATCCTCAAACTGCTCATGCAGAACCCGGGCAAAGTCTTCTCCCCCAGAGACATCTATCAAACGATTTGGAAGGAAACACCTACCGGATGCGAGAACACCATCGCGGTGCACATCCGGCATCTGAGGGAAAAAGTGGAGGTCGTCCCCGCTGAGCCCAGATACCTGAAAGTGGTCTGGGGACAAGGATACAAGATCGAGCCCTAGCAGCTGTGTTTCCCTTCCGGAAGAGAGGGAAATATGCAAACACTGAAACTGATATATACCATACTGTCTGTACTCTTTGCACTGTGCTGTTCCTACCAGCTGATCTACATCCCCATCGCCCTGATCGGGAAACGCAGGAACCGGAACAGGATCCAGGTAGAAGGACAGACCCACAGATACGCGGTACTTATCCCGGCCCGCAACGAGGAGCGGTGCATCCCGGACCTCATCCGCAGCATCCGCTCCCAGGATTATCCTCAGGAGAAGATCCGAGTTTTCGTTCTGGCGGACAACTGCACAGATGACACCGCACAGGTGGCGAGAGACTGCGGAGCCACCGTCTACACACGCACAGACCCTGTGCACATTGGAAAGGGATATGCTCTTTCGGAACTGCTCCGCTGCATACGCAGGGACGAGCCCGTCCCCTTTGACGGATATTTCGTCTTCGACGCGGACAACATCCTGGCGGAAGATTTCATTCGGCAGATGGACCGGTGCTTCTCTCAGGGCAACGATATCGTTCACGGATACCGAAACAGCAAGAACTTTGGAGACAGCTGGATCAGCGCTGGACATTCCCTGTGGTTCCTCCGCTCCACCCGCTTTCTCAGCGGAGCGAGAGAGGAGATCGGCAGCAGCTGCCACATCTCCGGGACTGGATTTCTGTTCAGCGAGCGCATCCGTCAATCCATGGAGGACTGGCCGTATCACCTGCTTACGGAGGACTTTGAGTTCACTGTAGATCAGGTCCTAAGGGGAGAACGGGTGGCGTTCTGTGAGGACGCGGAATTCTTCGACGAACAGCCCACAGATCTCGCCACATCCTGGAGACAGCGGACCCGCTGGGCACAGGGATATATACAGGTGGCGTTCCGATATGTCCCCGCTCTGTTCAAGGGAGCGATCCAGGGAAACTGGTCCTGCTTCGATTACTTCATCACAGCCCTTCCCGGATATATCCTGTCCTTTCTCTCAGCCGCCTGCCGCCTCGCCATCCTGCTCCTGCCTCTTTTTACAGGAGCTGCGACCGGTCCGGATACTCTGTCCGAGTTCCTCCGTTGGATCGGCAGCGCTTATCTCACTGTCTTCCTTCTCGGAGCCGTCACGACCCTCTCCGAACGGGACCACATCCTGGCATCCCCTGTGAAGAAGATCCTTTCCATGATCACATTCCCCCTGTATATGGCAACTTTCCTTCCCATCTCCGTGTTGGCCGTCTTCACGAAACCGCAGTGGAGCCCTATCCCTCATACCGTTACGGTCAGGGATCTGCAGGAGGAAAAAGGCGACCTCAAGAAGGTCAGCAATTTTTAGGAGGTAACTCTCATGAGATCCCATCGCAAGATCTTTACCAGCCTGGCAGCTCTGGCTGTCTTTACACTAACATCC
>JAFUBI010000011.1 GCA_017460285.1 Oscillospiraceae bacterium
AAACGAATGGGATGTTCAGAAATAAAGTCTCGTGAGGCATGCAATTACTGAGTCTTAGATTTACGAATCACTCTATCAGCTCCAAGGCTCCGGACTTGTTCCGGAGTTTTCTTTTGTCCGCAAGCAAATCTTCACAGTAATCTGGTTGAAAAATCGAGAAATCTTGCTATAATCAAGCCATCTATATACATGTAACCAGAAGACGGAGGGCTCTCCGTTTTTTTTGCTGCCTTGATATGGATTTCTGTACGTAAAAAGTGAAGGAACAAAGGAGGATCAAGATGAGCAAACTGATATCAATTGACAGTGAGTATAAGGAATGGCTTCAGGATGTAAGTCATAGGTTCAAGCGCAGTCAGATCAAAGCCACAATAAAAGTAAATGATGAAATGCTGCGTTTCTACTGGTCGTTAGGCAGGGATATCTCAGAGAAAGGAATGGAAGCAAAATATGGATCGGGTTTCTATAAAATGCTTAGTAAAGATTTAAAGGAACTAATGCCCGAGGTGCATTCATTCTCGGTATCGAACTTGAAGTATATGCGATATTTCGATGAGGCTTTTCCTGATCTCTCAAATCGTCAACAAGTTGTTGACGATTTGAACATTATATTTTGTATACCTTGGGGTCATATGGTTCTCCTTCTTGGAAGGTTTAGGAACGATCCTCAAAAGATGCTTTTCTATGTCCGCAAGACTCTGGAAAATGGCTGGTCCAGAGCGATGTTGCTCAATTTCCTCGATACAGATTTGTATGAGAGACAGGGGAAGGCAGCAACGAACTTTGCGCTGACACTGCCGGAGGAGAATAGCGATTTGGCTCAGGAAATCACCAAGGATCCTTACAACTTTGATTTTCTTGCACTCACTGACAGGTATAACGAGAAAGAGATGAAGGATGCCTTGATGGATAACGCTGAGAAATTCTTTCTGGAATTAGGAAAAGGCTTTTCCTATATCGGCCGTGAAGTGAGAATTATGGTTGGGTAGAAAGAGAAGTTCATGGATATGCTGTTCTTTAACTACGTAACCAAATGCTTCGTCGTAATTGAAATCAAAGCAGGTGACTTTGAATCTCCAAATACCGGTCCGCTGGGAACCTATGTGGTCGCTGTAAACCATCAAATGAAAGAAGACTGGATGAATCCTACAATTGGTTTGTTGATATGCAAAGATAAGGATGAAATAGAAGCGCAGTACGCACTTGAATCTAGCAGTCAGCCACTTGGTATATCAAGATATGAGTTGTCAAAGATAATACCTGAGAATTTGCACGGATCTTTACCATCAATAGAGGAAATTGAATCCGGAATATAACTGAGAGATTAGCAAGATAATAAACATATGAGCCTCTAACAATGCCTGCTAGGGGTTCTTTAATTGCATATGGTTTGTAAACGTTAACTTCGACTCTCGTCTAGTATCAAACCGGGATTGAATTGTATACATTGTGTTTTCAGTCGAATGAGGAAAATGTGGCATTCGAATGGGTTGATATTATTTCTACAACCTGTATCCCAGTAATTGCAATGGGTTCAAAAACACGAATCCCGTCATCAGCTCCAAGAATTGGTCTCCGAAAACGGAGACCTTTTTTCTTGAAGCTGTTGATTTCACTGGGGCTGACGCGTTTGAAGATTACACGTGGAGTCTGATAAGTGTATACATATTTCTGGATACACTTGGATACACTTGGTGTTTTCGGGGTGTTAACTGGTCAAGGCGTACGTGATTTGAGCAAGTTTTTCATCATCGATATTCGGGAAGTGTATATGATCGATGGATCAAAGCTCTCCTTCGCGGAGAATATTGCACTGACGAAACGTGTCGTAGATGCATGCCATCCTTGTAGTATTCCAGTAGAGGGAGAGCTCGGAAAAGTCGGTGGCAAGGAAGACGATCTGGTGAATGGAGATGACAACCCATATACGGATCCGGAGGAGGCACGTGAATTCGTCATGCGTACAGCAGTCGATTCCCTTGCGGTAGGTATTGGAACAAGTCATGGTGTATATAAGGGCGTTCCGAAGGTCAATGTTGAACGCCTTTCCGAGATACGTTCCGCCGTTGACGTTCCCCTGGTCCTTCATGGCACTAGTGGCGTTCCGGATGATCAGGTCCGTGAATGCGTCAGAAGAGGCATATGCAAGGTCAATTATGCCACAGATCTGCGTATCGCCTTTACGAACGGCATCAAAGATTACTTGCAGCAATATCCGGATGCGATTGACCCTAAAAAGTACGCGGCATGTGGCATGGAAGAGGTCATGCAGTATGTAATGCAAAAAATGGATGTGATCGGGAGGACTGGGAATGCATAGGTTAGAGAGTACACGAGGA
>JAFUBI010000167.1 GCA_017460285.1 Oscillospiraceae bacterium
GAAAAGGGTGTATTTCTGCATTCGGAAAAGCGCGTTTCAGCTTCTCAACCGCTTTTTTCATGTTGGGTTCTTTCGCTCCGTACCATACTGCAACCTTCGCACTTGGATCCGGATGGAACTCATCGATCTTTGCATACAGGTTCAACGCTTCGTCCATACAGTTTTTCAACGTGTCAAACGACACGTTTTCCGGCACATAACGAAACTGAGACAACAGTTTTTCATCATCTGCCCTCGTGTACATTTTTAATAGCCATGGAAGTTTTTTCTTTGTTTGGATCTTGTAAAGCAACCGATACTGGTTTCTCGGAATGATTGCTTTCATCATTCCGTTCAATATGCCAAGATCCATATACTGCGGTCCATTGAGTATAAGCGAACCGATTTTCACCCTTTTTCTATGAAACAGGACACCGGCAGTCGCACAACCAAATGATTCTCCAAAGACAAGAGCGATCTCGCCTTCCAATTTCTCTGAGATGTAGGACTCCAGTTTCTCAGCGGATGCCTCCGCTGTGGTAAAGACCGTTTTTCCCGTGCCGTCATAGCCATCTGTGCTGACTACAATAACATGATATGTTTTTGACAGAAGCGGTATCACATTCTCAAATTGCCTCCAGCACATCATATTCCCCGGAATCATGAGTATCTTTCGGCTGTTATCTTCTCCGAATTCTTTGACGACCAAATCCTTCTCCTCGCCTTGTTACATTCATCTGCTTGTATTTTGGGGATAAGTCTGAAATACCTTTTCCCAGATTGGCATGCTGCTATATAACTCTTCAAAACTCGGTATCGGAAAATCGGGTTTTGTTTCTATAAACTTATGGAAAGCTTCATCCAAGTCCCTCATTTCCGCAGGAGCATGCTTGCAATGTTCTGTCGTGCAAAGGGCTCCAAGCCTCGTGATAGACATAAGCCAGATCACAAATGTGACCAGCGTCCGAGTCAATCCCGGCTCAACAGATCTCTCATCTCCCACAGGACGGACAGGATAACCAAGACTCATCAGGAGATGATAGGCATCGCCGACAGCGTTCAGCATTAGCTTTCTATCTGCCCTGGTCGATTTTTTCAGGTCACAGCCGGTCTTATAGCAAAGGTAAACGATCGGAAGAATGAAAGCTGCATGGTATTTCAGCCAGGCATCCATATCGTCGCAATAAGAAACAGACATTTTGCTGCCGCCAAACAAGCGCTTCAAAAGTGTTTTTTCCGTTTTTGACACACTGCTGTGGGCTTTTCCGATCGTAAGTTTCCCATCACCCACATGTACTGTCGTCAATTTCCCGTTCTCACGTGTTCCTGCTGTTGATCCAAAGCCAAAAAGAATGCTTTTCGGATTCGGCGAAGTTTCCAGAAGTTTTTTCTCCATCTCAGATGCTGACAGATTATTTCCCACAAGAACCACGATCGGGCTATTAACCAAAGCAAGATCTTCCAATATCGCTTCCATCTGCTTATATTGCATGACAGCAAAAACGATATCATATTTCGTATCATCCGGTCTGTTTAAGACCATTGGGTGATCGATCGTATCTTTTTTCTGGATGTAATGGTGGATGCGCAGTCCTTCTTTTCTCAACGTGTCTGCCCATGCGCCACGAGCCACGACGGTCACTTTATTTCCACAAGCACATAGAGCGTGACAGAGTTGCCCCCCGATCACTCCTGCACCATATATCAAAACTCTCATATTCCACCTCCATTTTGATCATCAACGGTAAAGAGAAAAACAAAACGCTCCCATGGCAGACAATGTCTAAAATCTGGAGAAATACCATGCCATTAGCGTGCAACCGATGGGAATCATCAAGATCTGGCGTAATTGCTGGCGACGATTGTACCCAAAATCTTTCCATCCTGGGCACCCTTCCGTTTCGGGAAAATAGTGCTGAAAGAAATGGGTCTTCGTCAAAAGGAAATAATCCAAAGCGATAATATCAAAAGCCTTGATCGCAACACCGATCACGAAGAAACGCAGAAAGAATTGCGAAAAGCTGAAACCGTTTGCAACTCCGTCTTGTCCTCCCACGACAAACAAAGCAAGATAGCCCAAGATGAACAAGACAAGGATGACCCAACCTAAAACTCTTTTAAAAGTCATGGGTTCCCGGTCGATCTCCTCCAGCCTTGGCTTCAACCTTTCCTGAACATCCAGCGGAAAGTTTCTTGCCAAAAGTTTTGTTGGCATTGTTATGGTAACTCCCCAGATTCCCAGGAACAGCAAAACACAACCCGCTAAAGACAACAAGATCGTAAACGCCATTTTAGATGTCCCCCTTTTCGTCAATTCACTTTCTGGAAGCGGAAATAACCTTCAAGACCTAAATCACTGGCTTTCCGCACGGTCCGAAAGCCTCTTTGATTCGCTTCTGATTCAAACTCCTTTAACGTAAACAAAGCTTCTTCGGCGTGCCCCCAGTGAAGGACCGCATCCACCATATGTATGCATCTCTTAGAGAGATCTGCTACAAATATACTTCCGTCTTCCTTCAAGGCACGATGGCACTCATCAAAGAAAGTCCGCCACCCCTCTACATGGTGAAGGATGCAAAAATCCAGCACCGCATCAAAACTTCCTTCGGGAAATGCGCTCAAGTCATCCGCGCTTCCCTCCACCAAGACTGCGTTCGGAAGGTGTCTTCTGCGTGCCCACTCCAGTTGCTCCGGCATGATATCCAGACCCACGTAACTGTTCGGGTCTTCCGCAGTTATCAGAGAGGCGGCATATCCGCTTCCACATCCAACCTCAAGAATATCTTTCCCTCGTATCTCCAAGCCAAACTTGCGAAAAGTGCTCAATTCTATTTTTTCGATGTACCACTTCCGCCAACCCATCTGCATCGCTTCGAATTCATTGACA
>JAFUBI010000168.1 GCA_017460285.1 Oscillospiraceae bacterium
CCTTCATCAGGGCGATGTCCTCTTTGTAGCGGTGGTAGAAGTCGATGGTCACGGAAGCATCCGCCACTTTTTTGCCCGCGTTGATCACGTCCTGCTGGGACTTCTTCTTGCCGTCCTCCTCCGCGGCGCCTTCTACCTGGTAGGCGCTGGTCGAGGCTCCCCACAGGAACGTATCCGGGAAAGTAAAGGTTCCCATTCGTATCCCCCTATTTCAAGAAGTACTTGTCCAAAAACTCTGTAGCCGGTTCCAGGTCCATCTTGGAGAAATCCGTGGTGTCCACCGACACCGTGGGACCGTACTCGAAGGAGATGACTCCCGTGTCGTAGGAACCCTCCTTGTACTCCTCCCTGGTGCACTGCGGCACATAAAGGGGAAGCACTCCGTCTTTGGGAGGATAGTAGTCCATGAGGTAATGTCCCGGATGTCTCGTGCTGCTCATGTCCCGGGCTACACAGCGGTCGTAGATCACGTCCAGATCGCAGTCGAAGCGGATCGTGACGATCTGCTGTCCCGTCTCCTGAACGAAATGGTCCAACTCCGGACGATCGCTGTCCATGAAGTTACTCTCGATGATGACGTCGTGCCCGGTCTCTGTTACGGCGGCAGCTGCCTTGAGCATCTGGCGCATGGAAGCGAGATCCAGGGCGTTCTTCTCCTCCAGATTTCGGAATCCTACCGTGTCGAACAGGATCTCCTTGAACATATCCTTATAAAAAAACGGCATGCGGTAACGCTGGGAAAAGTAGTGCGCCTGCACCGTTTTTCCTGCGCCAGGCATCCCGGCGATAAGCAAGACAGACATTGCGTCCCTCCTCTTTTTCAATATGGCGATTCTGGTTTTGTTCCTGTGGCAGCGGAAGATCCGCTGCCACAGAACGATGGAAAGGTCAGAAACTGAAGTGAAGCATCAGCCAGTAACAGCGATGAAGTTCACAGTTGTCTCTTTGAAGATGGCGTTGATCTCATCGAGGGATTTGCCGAAAGCGGTGTCCACAGATAGGGATCCGGAGAGGATGTCGTCTGTGATCTGGCTTGCGACGGCAAGTGCATCTGCACTGGCGTTTGCCCTGTAGAAATCGTTGTCGGAGTTTCCGGCTGCGCCTTCGGCGATACCGTAGGTCTGCAGTCCGAGTTCAGGGGTCTGTCCGTCCAGGATCTTCTTGACGAGGTCATAGACCGGCTGACCGACCTTCTTTACTGAAGAGGTGAGGATGACTTCTGCCTTATCCTCTTTTTCGTTCTCCATGAACACGGCGTACTGGTCGCAGTCAACACCGATGTCCCAGATGTTCTTGCCGGTAGCTTCGCGCAGTTCGAGAACAGCCTCGATGACGCCGTCTCCGGACTGTCCTGCAACACCGTGCATGACGTCTGCGCCGAAGTTGTTATAGAGGGATTTTGTCAACTCTTTCGCCTTGGCAGGATCGCTCCAGGGGGAGTCGCCAGCGACGAAGGAGTAAGCTGTGGTAGCGGTATCGTCCGCATAGTTGACGCCTGCGACCCAACCGATGAGGAAGTCGTAAAGGCTCGTGCATTCCTGTCCGCCGACCCAGCCGGTGACCTTGGATTCGGACTGCTTGGCAGCGATCGCTCCGCAGACGAAGTCGGACTCATTGGCGCTGAATACGACGCAAAGTACATTTTCAGGCGGTGTGTAGTCCATATCCGTGCACTCATACAGGAAGAAGATGGTGTCCGGATAGTCGCCAGCTTCGGCGTCGAGCATTGCGCGGTTGTCTGCATCGTAACCGGATACGACGATGTCGTAGCCATTCTGAGCAGCTTCACGGATGGCGTTCACACGTCCATCGGAACCAACCTGCTGGCAGTCATAGATGATCCCGAAGTCACGCTCCGCTTCTTTCAAGCCGGAGTCGAAGGAATCGGAGAAGGAGTTGTCGCCCAAAAGCTCTGCTACGAAGCAAACGCGAAGGGGTTGCTCCTCTTGAGGGGTGGTAGAAGGCGTCGTGCTGTCCGGAGTGGTGTTATCCGGGGCGGAGGGCTCTTCTGTACCGCCACATGCCACGAGAGCAAGTGCCAGCACCAGGACCATGACCAGAGAAATCAGTTTTTTCATTTTTTCCTCCAAAAATTATTGTCTCAACTTTATCGGTACGCTGTCGCCAGCGCTAACCACTTTTAAAAAGGACATCTCATGGCCAGCCGCATTCGGACGACAAAAAAGACCCAAGAAACACGTTCTCGGGCCTTGTTGAACCAAATCATCGCAAGCCAAGTGACATATCTTTCCCTATGCTGGCTTGCCTAATTGAATAGTAACAACCAGATGATCGTACATCTCGATCACACTAGGAATATTATATTTTATGATTCAAGGGGATGCAACACCAATTTTGACAGAGTGCCGCTGTGTGTCAGTCCTTACGATCCTTATAGGCGATGGCATCGACCTGGAAGGACATCCCCTCCCTAAGGAAATCTGTTGTGAAAGCCTTGCGGACCGGATACTTCCCCTGGAACTTCTCCCGGATCACATCCGCCAGAAGGTTTAGATCCTGGATTTCCCGGAACATGCAGTCCATCTTCACCACCGAATCCAGTCCCAGCCCGACCAAGGCGAGACGCTTCTCCAGGGTCTCGAACGCCCCCACGATCTGATCCCGTACCGGACCTCCTTCGTTTCCCATACAGTATCCTACGAACACCAGATCCCCTGCCTCGATGATCGTGGAATCCGCCCAGTGCTCATCCACCTGAACACGCTCGATCATTTTCACCCTCCTTTATTTTCTTTTAAACATTCTCTTCTGATCTAATCATACAGATGACAGCGGATATTTTCCATCTTCTGCTCTTGACACCGCGCCTTAACAGGGGTAAAGTTAGGAAAAGTTTATCGATTTAAACTGATGAGAAAGAGAAGTAACCTGTGCAAACGCAGTTACAGAGAGCTCCTAGTTGGTGGAAATGGAGCATCGGCGTGCAGGCGAATGGACTTTTGAGGGCCGCTTCGATTTTAGGTAGAGGCGGACGGGAACCTCGCCCGTTATCCTTGAGGCGCGTATGATGGTACGCGAAGCGAGTGGACATTCGATGAGGATGTCAATTTGGGTGGTATCGCAGAAGTTTTCAGGCTTTTGTCCCATGGGGGACGAAAGCCTTTTCTTTTTTCCCATCTGCCGCCTTACAAATCTCAACATGGTAGAAAGAGGAAAAAACATGAAAAACAACAAACACATCCGCAGGATCCTGACTCTCCTTCTGGTGCTGGCGCACCTGCTCGTCTTCACCGCATGCAGCTCCACTCCTTCCGGAGAGAAAGATGTCCTGAAAGCCGTCATCATCAAACAACTGGACCACGCGTCTCTGGACGAGATCGCCAACGCGATCGAGGAACGCTTTGAGACCTATGCCACTGAGAAAGGCGTTCAGGTGGAAGTCAGCATCGTATCCGGGCAGAACGATCCTACCATCCTGAAGCAGCTGGCTGAACAGGCGATCGCTCAGGAAGCGGACGTCATCATCCCCATCGCCACTCTGGCGGCGCAGATCACCACGGGAAGCGCGAAGGGCACCGGGATCCCTGTCGTCTACGCGGCGATATCGGATCCGGAGGGAGCAGGACTCACCAGTCTCGAGAACGTCACCGGCACGAGCGATGCTCTCAACACGGAGTTCATCTTCCGCATGATCTTCGCCATGGACCCCCAGATCCAAAAGGTGGGGCTCCTCTATTCCTTATCTGAAGCAAACTCCATTAAGCCAATCGAGGACGCAAAGAAGATCCTCACAGAGAAAGGAGTTCCCTTCGTCGAAGCCACGGCGGAAACACAGGATGAGGTGAGGGCGGCAGTCTCCCTCCTTCAGGCGGAACAGGTCGAAGCGATCTTCACTCCCACCGACAACGTCATCATGGCGGCGGAACTGTCCATCTACGAGGACCTCATCCGGGCTGGTATCCCCCACTACGCAGGAGCGGACTCCTTCGTCCGCAATGGGGCATTCGCCACCTGCGGCGTAAACTACACAGATCTCGGGGTCCGCACCGCTGAACTCGCTCTGGATGCAGCCCTTTCCGGCACATCCGGCATGGAGGATTACTATCTCATGGACGGCGGGATCATCACCGTGAACACGGAGACAGCCACCGCGCTCGGTCTGGACGATTCCGTCTTCTCCGGCATGGGTGAGCTCGTTGAAGTGATAACGACAGAAGACTGAGGAGGCATCCTATGGAACGGATCATCCGGACCGCATTGGAACTGGGCTTTGGTTACGCTCCGGTCGCTCTGGCTCTCTTCCTGAGTTACCGGATATTGAATATCGCGGATCTTGCCACCGACGGCTGCTTCGTGCTTGGAGCCGCCGTCTCGGTCCGGCTTGCCGCAGCCGGTCACCCCTATCTCGGTATCATCTTTGCGATCCCCGCCGGTCTTGCGGTGGGCTGCCTGAGCGCGGAACTTCAGACCAGGTTCGGCATTCCTTCGATCCTGTCCGGGATCATCGTCAACACCGCTCTTTATTCCGTCAACCTCATGGTCATGGGATGGCGGTCCAACATCAACCTCATCAAGGAGGACAGCGTCTTCTCTCTGTTCAGCGACTTCCTGGAAAGCGGTCTTTCCGACCTCATCCTTCTCGCGCTCGTGCCCCTGCTCATTGCGGTCTGCCTTCTCCCCTTTCTTTCGACAAGACTCGGTCTCGCGATCCGGGCGACGGGAGACAACCCGGTCATGGTGCGCGCCTCCTCCATCGACACCGCGGGAGCGATCCGCACCGGGCTCATGCTCTCCTCCTCCATGACTGCCCTCTCCGGGGCAGCCATCGGACAATACCAGAAGACAGCAGACATCAACAGCGGTGCCGGTGTCGTCGTCATCGGGCTCGCCTGCCTGATCATCGGAGAGACGGTGCTTGGAAAGAGAAATGTCCGCAGAAGCATCTTCAGCGCGATCCTGGGATCCGTGATCTACCGCTTCATCTACGCCTTCGTCTTCTACACACAACTCGTGCCTGTGCAGTGCCTTAAACTGCTCACATCCGCTATCGTGGCGGCTGCCATTGCGGTCCCTTACCTGAGAGAGCAGCGGGCTACGTCCCATCCCAACAGAAAGGAGGAGAAAGCCGATGCTTGAGATCCGAGATCTGTCTGTGACCTTCCTGAAGGGAACTGTAAACGAACGAAAAGCCCTCGACCGCATCTCCTTCACCGTGGAGGACGGGGAGTTTATCACCGTGATCGGGTCCAACGGCGCCGGAAAGAGCACCCTCTTTGGTGCGATTGCCGGATCTTTCCCCATCGATTCCGGAAAGATCTTTCTCGATGGCGAGGATATCACTTCCAAGCCGGAGCATAAGAGAAGCCGGTACTTCGGACGCCTCTTCCAGGATCCGGTATCCGGAACTGCGCCTAATCTCACAGTGGAGGAGAACCTGTCCCTCGTCCTTCTTCAGGGAAAGAAACACGCAACTCCCCTCAGCCGTATCTCAAAGGCGGAACGTGAGATGCTGAAAGAGCGGCTCAGCGCTTTGGGGATGGGGCTGGAAGACCGGCTGGAGCAGCCTGTGGGACTCCTGTCCGGAGGGCAAAGGCAGGCTCTCACCCTTTTGCTCGCTACGCTCTATCCGCCAAAACTCCTTCTGCTGGATGAGCACACCGCAGCTTTAGATCCAGCATCCGCCTCCCGCATCATGGCTCTCACTGAGTCCATCGTCCGGGAGAACGGTATCTCCTGCCTGATGATCACCCACAATATGCAGCAGGCCCTCTCCTATGGCGACCGGACTTTCCTCATGAACACAGGACGGATCGTGTCAGATCTCTTCGGGGAAAAGCGCAGAACCATGAGCGTGGAAGGGCTCACAGAACAGTTTCAGCAATCCGTGGGAGAGGAATATGCCAACGACAGGTTGCTTCTCTTTTAGGGATCTCCTTGTTCTTGCGAAAACTGTAGATCCCTTTCCATAAGCATTTGGCTCCCCTAATCTCTTCTCGAAATTCAGGTCGTCCCACATGCATATTTGTTGCTTTTTCACGATAGCGTGATATAATGTAGATAGTTACATGTAGGAGGTTTCAATTATGCCAGTATTATCCAGATTCTATCCACCGCCGAGAGTACCACGCGTGATTCTGTGAGTCAGACGTGGGTGAATCGGCTAATCTTCTTTTTGCCCATTGATATAGCTCTTTACCGCTGATACCGTTCGGTCGCTTACAGAACCGATAAAGTAGGACAAAC
>JAFUBI010000169.1 GCA_017460285.1 Oscillospiraceae bacterium
CAGTTTACACTAACGGGGTTAGATCGGAACCAGGTGATTTCGTGGATGAGAGCGGGAACGTTTTGGGAAAACACAAGGGGATCATACATTACACTGTAGGTCAGCACCGCGGTCTTGGCCTGCCTACGGATATTCCGCTCTATGTAAAACAGATCGATGCCAAGGATAACCGCATCGTGCTGTGCGAAAACAACAGGCTCTTCTCAAACGATGTCCGGGCAAAGAGTTTTAACTGGATATCTGGGACTCCTGAGAAAAACGGAAAGAGGGGAACTGCGAAGATCCGTTATCGGCACAAAGAACAGCCTTGTACCATTTATACGGAGGAGGATGGAACCGTATTGGTGAGGTTCGACGAGTCTCAGCGCGCTGCGACACCAGGGCAGTCCTGTGTGGTGTATGACGGAGATGGGGTCCTGGGTGGCGGCATCATCTTATAAAAGAAATACAGATCCAAAAAGATCCTGGAGGCTTGCGTTAGCTTCCAGGATCTTTCAAAAGTACTAATTTGAATACTATTCAGTCGGTTGGCAGACTTTCTCAAGGAAATTCTTCAATGCTTCGAAGCTCTCCGCACTGATAGCATGCTCGATCTTGCATGCGTCATTTGTCGCGGTGACCGGGTCCACGCCGATGCTTTTGAAGAAAGCAGAGAGGACGACGTGTCTCTCGTAAATCGTCTCAGCAATTTTTTTTCCTGTTTCGGTCAAGGTGATATATCCGGATTTGTCCATAAGGATATATCCGCCCTCTTTCAATTTGCTCATCGCACGGCTTACAGACGGCTTTGAGAATTCCATGTGCTCTGCAACATCAATGGACCGCACGCTCTTTCCAGTTTCCGATAGAACGAGAATGGTTTCAAGATACATCTCTCCAGATTCTTGCAATACCATAATAAGTCACCTCATTTATTTTTATACTATCTTATATTTCTATCTAATATATTACTAAGTTTGTGAAAAAAGGCAAGTTGTACCTTGACAAGTTACCTGGGGGTAACTATACTGTTTAAAGTGGAGGTTAGCGAGTGCTAACTTATGGCGAGTCGATAACAGGAGGAAAGGAACAGAATGATGCCTTTGATCTATGCAACACCAGGCGAAGAGAATATCATACGCAAGGTCGGAGGATCCCAGGATGTAAAACAGCATTTGGAGACGATGGGATTCGTCGTGGGAGGATCTGTTTCGGTCGTGGCCGAGATCGGCGGAAATGTTATCGTGAACGTCAAAGAGTCCAGAGTTGCGATCAGCAAAGAAATGGCTCAGAAAATAATGGTTTAAAGAACCGATTCACAAGGAGGAATTTGATGAAAACGTTGAGAGATGTTGCCATCGGTGACACCTGCAAGGTGGTCAAACTGCATGGAGCAGGAGCAGTAAAGCGCAGGATCATGGACATGGGTATCACCAAAAATGTGGAAGTCTATGTGCGCAAAGTGGCTCCCCTTGGCGATCCTATCGAGGTCACAGTCCGCAACTATGAACTGTCGATCCGCAAAGAAGACGCAGAAATGATCGAAGTGCAGTAAAGATCTTTTATTTTAAGCGCGAGTTAGCGAATGCTAATCGCAGGAAAGGAAATAAGAATGAGTGTAAGAATTGCCCTTGCGGGTAACCCAAACAGCGGTAAGACCACACTGTTTAACGCATTGACAGGGTCGAACCAGTTCGTTGGTAACTGGCCTGGCGTAACAGTTGAAAAGAAGGAAGGAAAACTAAAAGGACACGATGATGTCGTTATCACAGACCTTCCCGGTATTTATTCTCTTTCTCCGTACACTTTGGAGGAAGTCGTAGCAAGAAACTATTTGATCCAGGAGAGACCTGATGCGATCCTGAATATCGTAGATGGCTCGAACCTTGAGCGTAACCTTTACCTGACCACTCAGCTCACTGAGTTGGGGATCCCGGTAGTCGTCGCAGTCAACATGATGGACGTTGTCCGCAAAAATGGCGACAAGATCGATTTCAAGGAACTCAGCAGACAGATCGGATGTGAGATCGTTGAAGTGACTGCTTTGAAAAATGAAGGCGTCATGGAAGCGGCGGAGGCTGCGATCAAAGCTGCGAAGAATACCAAGACGGTTCCTCAGCATACTTTCTCCGGAACAGTTGAGCATGCTCTCGCTCACATTGAGGAAGCGACTGTGCACGGACTTCCGGAAGAGAGACAGCGCTGGTATGCAGTTAAGCTGTTTGAGAGAGATGAAAAAGTTCTTGAAGAACTGAATCTTTCTAAGGATGTCAAAGATCATATCGAAAAAGATATCGCTGCGGTGGAAGCGGAACTGGATGATGACGCGGAGTCCATCATCACCAATGAGCGTTACGTCTACATCGGCGAAGTCTGCAAGGCTTGTTACAAAAAACATGGCGTAGGCGAATTGACAGTATCGGATAAGATCGACCGTGTCGTTACGAACCGGGTCCTCGGATTGCCGATCTTTGCACTTGTCATGTTCCTGATCTATTACATCTCCATGGTCACAGTCGGTGCGAGCGCAACAGACTGGGCTAACGACGGATTGTTCGGAGATGGCTGGCACCTGTTTGGAAACGGAGCCGGTGAATATGAAGAGGCTGCAGAAGAATATGGAGATGCGGCTAACGTAATAGACGCATTCCTTGGTCTGGATGAAGAAGTTGACCTGGAAAGCCTCAAAGAAGCGTATGAAGGTGTAGCAAAGACAGCTACAGCTGATTACACATTGGAAGATGAAGAGACTCTTGCAACGGAAGATGTCACATATACATATGATGATCTGACCGAAGCAATGGAAGTCTTCGAAAAATATGAGGGAGAAGAACCCGATCCTGCAAATTATGGAACATGGGTTCCCGGCGTTCCTGTTATCATTGAAGGACTTCTCGATAAACTCGGATGCGGTGATGTCCTGAAGGGGCTGATCCTTGATGGAATCGTAGCCGGTGTTGGCGCGGTTCTCGGATTCGTACCTCAGATGCTCGTTTTGTTCTTCCTTCTGGCGTTCGTGGAAGCCAGCGGATACATGACACGTATCGCTTTCGTTTTGGACCGTGTCTTCCGCAGATTCGGTTTGTCCGGAAAATCTTTCATCCCGATCTTGATCGGTACAGGCTGCGGTATCCCTGGAGTCATGGCTTCACGTACCATTGAAAATGAACGTGACCGCAGGATGACGATCATGACAACGACTTTCAGTCCGTGCGGCGCGAAGACACCGTTCATCGCGATGGTTGCCGGTGCTATCTTCGGTGGTTCACCCTATGTGGCAGTATCTGCGTATTTCGTAGGTATGGCAGCGATCATCATCTCCGGTATTATCCTGAAGAAAACAAAGATGTTCGCAGGCGATCCTGCACCTTTCGTCATGGAACTTCCTGCGTATCACTGGCCGACACTTGGTAACGTTTTGCGTTCGATGTGGGAGCGTGGCTGGTCCTTCATTAAGAAAGCTGGCACCATCATCCTTCTCTCCACGATCGTTGTATGGTTCACAACTTACTTCGGATTCACAGCAGACGGATTCCGCATGCTTGAGGAAGATGAGATCGATCTTAGCATCCTTGCAAGGATCGGAAGCCTGTTTGCATGGATCTTTGCTCCTCTTGGCTGGGGCAACTGGCAGGCAACTGTGGCATCCATCACCGGACTTGTCGCGAAGGAGAACATCGTTGGAACGATGGGCATTCTGTACGGCGGTGGCGACGAGAGCGTATATCACGTGCTCGCAGATTCGTTCACAAAAGCAAGCGGTTACTCATTCCTCGTCTTCAACCTCCTGTGCGCTCCTTGCTTCGCAGCAATCGGTGCTATCAAGCGTGAGATGAACAGCAGGAAATGGACATGGTTTGCGATCGGCTATCAGTGCGGTTTTGCTTACCTCGCAGCATTTGTCTGCTATCACATTGGAAACCTCTTCCTTGGCAGTGCCAACATCATCGGTGTAGTCCTGTCCGTGGCGGTCATCGCTGCTACCATCTACCTGTTGGCTCGTCCTTACAAAGAGGCAACGACTCTGACTCAGAAAGTCAGCGTAAAATAAAAGGCGGTATGCGAAACGTTTTCTGAAATCATTCGTTGTATCATCCTCCCTGTTATCATTGCCCTTTACTTTTCACAGAGAACGTTTTGCTCGGGTGAAAACCCAATACATGCACCATTCAAAGGCTCAGCTTTGCTGGGCCTTTGATATTTAAAAAAGGTCCGCATCCAATTGGATACGGACCATCATAAAGAAGGACTCGATTATTTCAGACCGGCAACTTCAAGGGTATCACGCGCGATCATGATCTCCTCGTTGGTGGGGA
Source organism: Oscillospiraceae bacterium (assembly GCA_017460285.1). Lineage (GTDB taxonomy): Bacteria > Bacillota > Clostridia > Oscillospirales > Ruminococcaceae > RUG11783. The sequence continues at coordinate 4,296 of JAFUBI010000169.1, forward strand.
GGACCATCGCCTTGACCTTGCTGTCCGGAGCAGAGAATACAGCTTCATTGCGGCTTGCGTTCTTGTTAAGTTCCTTGTCGATCTTGAGACCGAGGAATTCCATCTCGCTGCAGATGCGCTCACGGATGGAGTCATCGTTCTCACCGATGCCACCGGTGAACAGGACCGCGTCAAGACCGCCCATTTCAGCGGCATATCCGCCGATGAAACGCTTGATCTGATGGACGAGGATGTCCAAAGTGAGCTGAGCGCGCTCATTGCCTTCCGCTGCTGCGTTGCGAATATCCCTGCAGTCGCTGGAAACACCGCTTACACCCAGGAAACCGGATTTTTTGTTGAGGAGATCGCTCATCTGATCTGGGGTGAGGTGTTCTTTATTCGCGAGGTAGGTGACAACAGAGGGATCGATCCCGCCGGAACGTGTCCCCATGATAAATCCGTCCAGAGGGGTAAGACCCATTGAGGTATCAAAGCATTTGCCGTCCTTGACTGCGCAAAGAGAACTTCCGTTTCCAAGGTGGCAGACGATGATCTTCGTTCCTTCCGGATCGGTGCCTTCAAGTTCGAAGAACCTTTTGCTCACATAGCGGTGGGAGGTTCCGTGGAAGCCGTAGCGTCGAATGGAGTATTTTTCGTAATACTCGTAGGGGATCGGGAAGATGTAGCTCTTCGGAGGCATCGTTTGATGGAAGGAAGTATCAAATACCGCAACCATCGGGACGTCTTTTCCAAAGACTTCCTGGCAGGCTTTCAAGGCTGTTGCCTGAGGAGGATTGTGAAGAGGTCCAAGTTCTTTCAGATCAAAGATGGTTTGAATGACTTCATCATTGACAAGGGTAGAGACTTTGTAGATCTCGCTTCCATGAAGTACACGGTGACCAATGGCAACGATCTCTTTGACATCGTCGATGACCTTGCCTTCACCGGAGGTCAGCTGTGAAACAACTTCTAGGAAGGCTTCCTTATGTGTGGGGAAAGGAACTTCTTTGACGACGGTTGCGCCGCCCGTCACCTTGTGTGTGATAAGACCGTCGATGCCGATTCGTTCGCAGTTACCTTTTGCGATAACGCTCTCATCATCCATCTCGATCAACTGGTATTTTAGACTACTGGATCCCGCGTTGATGACCAATATTTTCATTTTTTGTACTCCTCAAGTCCGCTTTACAAGCGTTTTTTTCAACCATATAATTATAGCAACTTATCCCTTGCTTTGACTAGAGGACGCCGATGAAAGTTTACGGAATCGTATGTGAATGCAACCCGTTCCATCGGGGACATCAGAAGATCATCCAAACCGCGCGGGAATATGGCGCAGACGCTGTCATCGGAGTGATGTCCGGAGATTTTGTGCAGCGCGGAGAGCCTGCGATCACCTCCAAGTTCGGCAGGGCGGAACAGATGGCGAGACATGGGTTCGATCTGGTGATCGAACTGCCTGCTCGCTTTGTTTTATCTTCTGCTCAAAGGTTTTCTGCCGGAGCGGTGAAGATACTAAACGATATCGGGGTGGTGGACACCCTGCTTTTCGGCAGCGAATGCGGCTCTGTCCAGAGGATGGAAGATGTGGTTCAACTCCTGCTTTCCAAGGAAATCGAGGACAGGATAAAGGATCGTCAGGAAGAAGGAGAATCCTATCCTGTGGCGAGAGAAAATGTCGTCAGAGAAGAACTTGGAGATGACTATGTCTCTGTTTTACAGGGAGGAAACAACCTGCTGGGCATTGAATACCTTCGCACTGTGAGGATGACAGACTCCAATCTGAAAGTTGAGACTTTCAGAAGAGAGGAAGACGGGCTGACCGCACACCTGGCAAGAGAACTCCTGAAAAAGGGTGAAGACGTGAGCGGGATCCTTCCGGAAGATTCAGACTTCTCTTGCAGTTATGAGAACCCGATCGATGAGCGGATCTTTGAGAGAGCGGTCCTGATGAGACTGAGGGAAATGAAGGAGCAGGATTTTGCCTCGCTGGAGGACATTTCCGGAGGGCTGGACATGCGCCTGTACAAGGCATCCAGATCCGCTGCCTCCCTTGAGGAACTGTACGGAAGCGTAAAGACAAAGCGGTACACCATGAGTAGGGTCAAGCGAACGACACTGCGCGCAGCACTTCAACTGAAAGGATCATCCGACATGGATCCCCCTTATGCCAGAGTCTTGGCGATCGGCGAAAAGGGGACGGACGTGCTCGGCGAGATGAAAAAGGAAGCGAAGATCCCTTTCGGGGACAGCCTGAAGTCGCTTGCTCAGACTTCTCCTTTCGCTGATGCCTTTGCTGAGGAAGAGAGGAGAGCAACAGATTTTTACAATCTCAACCGAGTGAGACCGCTCCCTGTTGGCGAGGATTTTACTCACAGATTGTTCGTGCTAAAATAGGGTTATGAGATATGTTTTTAATACAAGTTCACAAGGAGAGACAGAGCAGGTCGGAAGCTGCTTTTCCGGTGTTTTGGTACCCGGTGATGTAGTGGCCATGTACGGCGAACTCGGTGCAGGTAAGACTGCGTTTGTCCGTGGTGTGATCTGTGGATTGGGGTTGGACGTTCCAGTTTCCAGTCCCACCTTTTCTATCGTCAACGAATACCATTGTCCGCTTGGAAGGGTCGCCCATTTCGATATGTATCGGATCAGTTCGGAAGAAGAACTTTACGGTACTGGATTCTATGACTATCTGGATGGAAAGAACATCCTGCTCATGGAATGGAGCGAGAACATCCCGTTTGCTGTGGATGAAGACGCGATTCGCGTTACTATTACAAAAGGAGAGGGAGATGACCGTAGGATCGAGGTCGAATCTCCAAGAGAATTAAAATTTTGATCGTTTTCAGTGTAGATTCCTCTGCTGTTGCGGGAAGCGCAGCATTGATCCGTGACGGAGAGGTGGTTTATGAGTGTTATGCAAAAGAGGGGCTGACGCACAGTGAGACGCTGCTGGTCCGCTGTGATGAGGTGTTTCAGAAAACAGGGTTTTCTCCCAGGGATGTGGATTGCTATGCGGTGACATGCGGTCCGGGATCCTTTACCGGGTTGCGGATCGGGTTGAACCTGGTCAAGGGAATGGCTTTCCCGGGGGATACACCATGCGTTGCCGTGTCGACTTTTGAAGCATTGGCACATCCCGCAATGGGATTTGGAAAGGACATCCTTTGTGTCCTCGACGCAAGGCAAAAGAGAGTTTACTGTTCGGCATATCATGTTGAAACCGGTACATTGGTCGAGGCACTCGAAGGACAGATCCTTCCGATCCGCGAACTGGACGGTGCTTTAAAGAAAGCAGGTATTCAGGACCCGCTGATCGTTGGTGATGTCGCGGATATCGTCGCTGGTGCTGTGGAGAACGGCGTACTGTGTGAAGAAAAACTGCGTGATGTTCATGCCGCTGAAGTCGGGGTGATCGCATACAGAAAGTACCTGGACGGATGCAGTGTGCGTCCAGACGAGCTGGTTCCCGTTTATTTGCAGCTCTCGCAGGCAGAGAGAGAAAGGTTAGAAAGGACTAAGTAATATGAAACTTGTTATAGGCGCCGATCACGGCGGTTATGAACTGAAGGAAGATGTTAAGCAATATCTGGTGGAACAGGGATATGAGATCGAAGATGTGGGAACTTTTTCAACAGCTTCCTGTGATTATCCGGATATCGCGAAAGCGGCATGTGCAAAGATCCAGTCCGGAGAATGCGAGAGAGGCATCCTGATCTGCGGAACAGGTGTCGGGATCAGCATGGCAGCGAACAAGTGCAAAGGGATCCGTGCCGCGTGTTGCAGTGATACATTTACTGCGCGTTACACAATGCTTCACAATGACGCAAACGTCCTCTGCTTTGGAGGAAGAGTCGTCGGAGCCGGTCTGGCTCATGAACTCGTGGATGCTTACCTAAGTGGCTCCTTTGAAGCAGGAAGACACAAGATCCGTGTGGACAAGATCATGGCGCTGGAGGCAGAACAGCTATAAGGATGGCTTCGCGAAAGAAAACGGATCAACTGGAGAACCTCCTGGCTAAGGTCGGCGGCGTAGTGTTGGCTTTGGTCGGGCTCGCTGTCTGTGGATCGCTGTTCCTGCTGTTTTACAAGACGGAGGCATTTCCTAGGGAAGTCCGAATACTGTTTATGATCTGCGACGGTTTGATGGTGCTTGCCATTCTTTGGCTGTTGAGGCGTTTCTTAAAGTCTGTGGATGAGAGGTGATCGAATGGGAAATACAGTTTATTTTGTTGTCCCTTGTTACAACGAAGAAGAGGTGCTTCCGGAGACCTCGAAGCGTCTACTGGAGAAGATGAAATCCCTTATCGATGCGGGGAAAGTATCTCCGGAAAGCAAAGTCTGTTTTGTTGACGATGGCAGCAAGGACAGAACGTGGGAAATGGTGGAGGAACTTCACGCCAATTATCCTGTATTTACCGGTGTAAAACTGTCGCGAAATCGCGGTCACCAGAATGCTCTTTTGGGTGGGATGATGACCGTAAAGGATGACTGTGATGCTGTAGTTTCGCTGGATGCGGATCTTCAGGATGATCCCAATGCCATCGACGAGATGATCGATGACTGGCTCAACGGTTCCGACATCGTATACGGGGTGAGGAGCGCAAGAAAGACGGACACATTCTTCAAACGTTTCACTGCCGAGAGTTTCTACAGGATCATGGATCTGATGGGGGCACAGATCGTCTTCAATCATGCAGATTACCGACTGATGTCCAGCCGGGCATTGGACGCCTTGGCTGAATACAAGGAAGTGAATCTTTTCCTTCGCGGGATGATTCCGACTCTGGGATTCAAGACTTCTACTGTCAAATATGAGAGAAACGAAAGATTCGCCGGTGAAAGCAAATACCCTCTCAAGAAGATGCTTGCGCTGGCATGGAATGGGATCACCAGTTTTTCCACGAGACCGCTTGAGATGATCGTGACTTTGGGCGTGATCCTTATCGCTGCAGCGGTCGTACTTCTTCTTGTCTGTGCCGGAAGAGCCATTTGGGGCACTGCTCCGCATGCAACGGAAGTCTTCAGTTATTCGTTGTGGCTCTTGGGCGGGATCCAGCTTCTGGCTCTCGGCGTAGTAGGGGAGTATATCGGAAAGATCTACAGCGAAGTCAAAGGACGTCCGAGATACATCATTGAGACCTACTTAAAGTAGTGCTTTTATATCAAGAATCGACATGGGGGCAGTGGAATCACTGCTCTTTTTGTTGGACCGTATAATTGACCGTCAAGAGCAGCCTCATAGGCTCTGTCTCATATGATATAATGTATCAGGAAATAACGGTTGGAGCGCAAAAGTGAAACTGTTTAAGTTGTTGTTCAGCAGGCTGGGGATCACGGCCATGATCGTGATCCTGGAGATCGTCTATCTCGTCTCTCTGCTGGAGTGGTTAAATCCTTATATCGGCTGGGTCACTGGGATACTGCAGATCGCCAGCGTATTTATCGTGCTTTGGATCATCAATCGAAGCACGCATTTGTCTGCCGATATGATGTGGATCATTATCATCTTTCTTGCCCCGATCCCCGGAACGATCATCTATTTGATGCTAAGCTCCATCGGCAAGTTTCCCAGTCGTACTTTCAGGAATATCATGGAAGAAACGAGCCAATGTGAGAAGTATTATGAACAGGATGCTGATGTCCTTAGAGAAGCCTGCGATTCAGCCGCTGAAAGATCCGGGCAGCTGAGATACATATCGGAAGCAGCAGGTTTCCCGGTCTACAGCAACCAGGGATTTGATTATTACCCGACAGGTCAGGATGCTTTCCCCGTTATGCTGGAGGAACTTAGAAAAGCTCAAAACTTTATCTTCATTGAATATTTCATTATCGAAAAGGGAAGGATGTGGGACGGCATCCTGAAGGTCCTCCGGGAAAAGGTCGCAGAGGGAGTGGAAGTCCGAGTGATGTATGACGATTTCGGTTCGATGAATACGCTTCCTTACCGGTACGCGGAAGCATTGAGCGAAGAGGGGATCAAAACGATACATTTTAATCGTGTGAACCCCTTTCTCAACGGAGTTTTGAATCACAGGGATCACCGCAAGATCATGGTCATAGATGGAAAGGTCGCTTTTACAGGCGGGATCAATTTGGCGGATGAGTACATCAATGTGAAAGAGCGGTTTGGAGTCTGGAAGGACAACTGTGTCCGTGTCACCGGAAACGCAGTGTGGAGTTTTACTCTTATGTTCCTTACGATGTGGAACGCGCTGCGCAAGGAAGACGAGGACTTCTCCATGTTCCAGGTGGACGGATCTTTCCCGGACAGAGAAGACGGCTGGATCGCTCCTTACGGGGAGACTCCTCTGGATGATGTGAATGTAGGTCAGAATATATACGAGAACATCCTGAATCAGGCAAAAGATTACTGCTGGATCTTTACCCCTTACCTGATCATCGATACGGATATGATCAACGCGCTGATCATGGCAGCCAATCGAGGAGTGGATGTCCGCATCGTGACACCCGGCATTCCGGATAAAAAGATCGTCTACAACATCACCCGTTCTTTTTATTCCCAGTTGATCGATGGAGGAGTGAGGATCTACGAGTACACACCGGGATTTATTCACTCGAAGGTGTTTGTGAGTGATGACAGGATCGCCACAGTAGGAACTTTGAACCTGGATTATCGCAGTCTGTATCTGCATTTTGAAAACGGCGTCTACCTTTCAGATGCATCTGCTGTTTTGGATATAAAGGACGATGTGGAAGCAACATTACTGGAATCCCACGAGGTGACGTGGGAGGAAAGCAGAAGAGGTTTACTGCATACCCTGTTATATAGTGTTATCAGGATCTTTGCCCCGTTGATGTGAGGAGGAAAAAATGGCAAAAGCGTTATTAATCAATGGAAGCCCCAA
>JAFUBI010000170.1 GCA_017460285.1 Oscillospiraceae bacterium
GGCTGGATCAAACGCGAATATGTCATCTCTCTCTCCGGTATACCGGCTATTTCCGCCAGCAGCCTGCCAAGGCAGTAGCTTCCGCCAAGCACTTTAAAAGCATTCAGGCCGAAACGTTTGCTTTCATCTTTCACAAACACAGATCCAAGATCGAGATATTCTGAAAGCGATCTCAGTTCACACAGAGGAGTCTCTGCATATTCCGGAAAACTGTCGTGATACTTTCTGACTTTCTTTGCCCATGCGGTATTGAAATCCGTAATATCCGCATTTGCAATACCGTTTCTTCTGTTTGTTATGATTCTGATCGATTGAATGCTCATGTTCATTTCCTTCTTTGCTTTAGATCTCGTGTGATCAGTTCAATCATATGCATGGGATTTCCCCGCAATAACGGATTCACTTTTCACACCCATAACAACAAACTGCGACTTTCTCTGTTCGATACTGAGTAGCCCTATTATTCATCTTTTCTTTCTGTTCGTCAGCAGCAAGAAGATGACGGCTGTTTCCAGTTCTTGGCTTGTCTTTTGAGAAACTATACACAGCCATGAGCAACTAGCTTATTGAGCCAAACACCACAGGATTTCGTTAGAGGTCTTTTGCCATTTTCGTCACACGGATGTCCACCTGTTTCATACAGTTTTGCACATTTTCCCGCATAGGCGGACTGTTTTTGACCCTGAAAGAGTTCTGCACAGCCATAGTGATTCCATGATAATCTAGCCAAGAAAATCAGACGTCGTCAGGTGTTCGTTGAACCTAAAAAAACCTCGATTTCAGCAAGTTCGCATAACCGTCATCTTTTGGTTCACAAGCTTTTTACGAAGTCCTTCTTTTGGTGGCACAAGAGTCACACCGTCTGCACGTGCTTCGTCCGCAGAAAGATATCCACTGCACCTGTTACAATAGGTGCAGAACCATGCCAAAGTCATTGCTGCAATATGCCATTTCTGTCTTTTGCCTACTCGATCTTTTTAGTGTGAACAGAACTTGCGCCACAAACATAATAAGAAAGCAGTGAGATGCGGGAAGATACAAAAAGCGATACGCGCCAGACGAACCTTAGCAGTGGGAATCTCACGACCCATCTCTGGTGAGCGGAGAAAACAAAGGACACGCTGACGTTCTGATTGATGGTCCTTGCCTCTTAGGCAGAAGGTATAGTACATCAATCCGTTTCTTACCAAAGAGTCCCTTGCTACCCACGCTATATGTGGATAGTTAGTTTTCAGAAACTCGTATCGCCTGGAGTATTGCAAAAAACGCCACTTATAAACGCTTCCATCCCGAACTGCCTGCTTGGTGATGGCATCTTCTCGCTGTCTGTAATGATAGAGCGACCGGTCGATAACAGATATCTTCTTTGCCCGTGAAACAGGATACACTACGGTAGGGACATCCTCCCATTTTTCACCTACTGGGAAGAGAACACCGTCATACAGAGAACGCAAACAAAACTTGTTCCAGGCGTAGGGGGGAAGAGATGGTACGGATAGTTTTTCTAGAATAACCTCAGGAGTGTAAATCCCGGGCGCCAGAGCAGATCTCTCATGCATGGAGTAGTCGCTCCACTCATACTGTGCGTCAAATATGACCATGTCCGCATTAGAATCAGAAATGGTTTTAAGCAAGATTTCCAACGCATCTGGTGAAAGCCAGTCGTCGCTGTCCAGAAATTGCAAGTACTCTCCGGTTGCGATGCTAAGGCCCGCATTCCTCGCAGCGGAAAGTCCCTTATTTGCTTGATGGATGACTTTTATTCGAGGATCAGCATCAGCATACCAATCACAGATTGCTCCAGACCCATCAGTACTTCCGTCGTCCACCAAGATCAGTTCCCATTCCGGGCATGTCTGACACAGGACGCACTCTACCATGGCAGGCACCATCGGGAGAGTATTATATACAGGTGCGATTATCGTAACCATGGCAGTTCTTCCTCAATTTCATCCGATTCGTTATATTTCTCCCGCAATTCAAGTTTATAGATATAATACCGTCATTCTTTTGTCTCCATGTGTCGGTCATTTGGCTCAAAACTAACCCCGATACCTCTTTCCGCCTGCTCTGCTTCCCGACAAAGAAGAACGACCGTCTCAACAACTCCTTATTTCGAAACGAATCGACTTTATAGGACTTTATCATCTTTTAATTATGTCAGGGAAATTGCCTCTTAGAAAATATCCATATTCCGGATGATCGATAGCATTTTCGTATTCTTCCCTTATGGTTTTTGTAACCCATTCCTTCATCTTTGGGGACATATCCTCATATCTCATTATCTTAATAAGACCGTCTCTTTCCGCATTTAAGATCGCTTCCAGAGCATCTGGGATAAACTCTACAGATCTGATCTTAACAGGAATGTTGCTTGCGACCGCATCAGGAATCTGAACGTTAAAATCAGCTTCAACTAAGGTATCTGTACAGTAGATATATCCCGAAACACCTTTATATGTTTTTTCCAAGGCGTTTGGATAGTACTCTTCCAGACACTGTAATCCGTTCTTGTCAAATCCGTACGGGCCCCACTTTTTCCATATTCCGTCATATCTAAAGCCTGTTTCTTTGCAGTATCTCTCTACAGCATTGCTTAAATATACAAGAACATTTTCTCTTTTCTTTGAAAAGTAGATCAATGGAACGCCATGATTTGAGATCCTTGGTTCAAGTTGTTTAATATTTCCTATCGCTGATGCGTGATGATACATTATTCAACCCTCAAAAACTCGATCCACCATTCTTGTTTCAGGTAACCAGCATCTTTCCGTTTATAAAGCACTGTCATGAAGTCTTTTTTCTAATGATACAAGCAGCATGCTTTTCCACCGGATGTTATATATTGTTATCTTTCTGCTGTCACCTGTATTCACAATCCTCCAGGTGGTCGTTCACCATTCCTATGCTCTGCATAAACGAATAAGTGATCACAGGTCCCACAAAACGGAATCCCCGTTTTTTTAGATCCGCACTCAGTTGGCGGGAGATATCGGAAACTGCAGGAACCTCAGATACAGACTTCCAGTGTCCATCGATCTGCTTTCCCTCTGTGAAGTTCCACAGGTAAGCATCAAAGGAGCCATACTCCGCCTGGATCTTCTTTACCGCCTGGGCGTTGCTTCTCACACTGAAGATCTTGCTCCGGTTCCGGATGATCCCTGCATTTTCCATCTGTTCCTCCAGTTCCTCATCCGCCATAGAGGCGCACGCATCGATCCGGAAATCGTGGAAAGCGCGGCAATATGCCTCACGCTTGTGGACGATCGTCTTCCAGGACAGCCCAACGCTCGCCCCTTCGAGGCATAGCATCTGAAACTGGAAATCGTCGTCGTGGCTCACTTTGCACCACTCATGGTCGTGATACTCCTCCAGCAGCGCATCTCCTTCTGCCCACGCTCTGCAATCGCTCATCTTTGTTTCCTTTCTAACTCCTTAGTCTCACTTCTCTCCGAACCACTCCCTGCTCCACTTCGTTCGAGAGGAGAGCGCACAGACGATCGCTCCGACAAAAGCTGCAGCACACCAGATCCCGGTGACCCATTCCCATCCGATAAGGTCTACAGACGCGCCGATCCCGTATGTCACCAGAGCGCTTCCCAGATAGGTGCAGGAGTTCACCAGGCCGGACACCGTGGATACGACCCCCATCTTTCCGAAATAGGAAGGCAGCAGAGATACCAGCATCAGGTTGATACCGTGCATCATGCCGGAAAGAAGAGTGAACAGTAAAACGGACAGTACAGCGCTCCAGTCGGAGAACACCGTGAGGAACGCCGCTGTAAAGGATCCCAAAAGGAAGAGCAATCCGGCGCAGCGAACGGGATTGGTGAACCACTTCTTGTGAATGTACAGCGTGATCCGGTAGCTCACGGTGCTGAACAGCGGCAGGATCGCTCCGCTCAGGATGGAGAGTTTTCCGTTGAGATGGAAGGTCTCCTCGATATTGGAGGGCATCCAGGTGGAGACACCGTCCCTCAGGGCTCCCTGCAGCACGACAGCCAACAGGATAAAGAACATCTCCGTCGGGAAGAGGATCTTTCCGCTCTCGTCCCGGAGTGGTCTCTTCTGAGGGTTGGAGACGGTGGCGCTTACCGATGGGCAGTACCGCAGCCACAGCGCGGACATGACCAGACCGCAGATACCGGAGAACACGAAGACGCTCCTCCAACTGAAGAACACCATCAGGAGGGGAGCCACCAGATAGATCACTACAGACCCTATGCTGCCTCCGGAGTTCACTGACATCACCGCTTTCCGGTAATCCCTCTCGTCCAGGATCACGGTAAGAAGCAGCACGATGGGCGGCCACATAAAGGCCTGGGCGAATCCGTTCAGGCTCCAGAGCACCGCCATCCACAAAGGGGATCTGCACAGCGTCATCAGAAGGTTGCAAAGAGAACTGATGAGCAATCCCAAAAAGACCAGGGGCTTCGGAAGGAGCCTGTCCCCCAGATACCCGCTCACCAACTGTCCAAGACCGTAGCAGATGAACAATCCGGTCACACATAAAGAGAGGGACGCCTTGGAATAACCCGTGGCGTCCTCGATTCCAGAGATGATCGCCGCAAAATTCACCCTGGTCAGGTAACTGGCAAAATAAGTCAGCGTGAACAGGGCGGTAATCTTGTCGGTGTAAGTCACATGTTTTTTTATCGTTTCAACTGTTTTCAAAGGTCTCCTCATTCTTCTGTCGCTGTCGCGTTCGGATCAAAGATCTCACTGCCTCTCACGGTCCCGCTGCCGTTCTCCACAAACACGCGGAAAGTAACAGATCCCGGATCCGGGATGTCCACGATAGGTGCCCACAGCACAGCGGCGGACTTTCCGTCCTCCCTCTCCATGGCGTGAGCCCGGTAGATCTTGCTGCTTCCCGAAGGATCGATCAACTGGATGTAGACCGTATCTCCCTCCTCCAGTTTTCCCGCAAAGACTGCCCCTGCGTAGACGTAGTTCCCGAACTGGAGGTCTATGGACGCTGCAGCATCGTTCAGGACGAGGGAGGTGTCCTCCGTGGAGATCCGCTGGTTGGTGAAAGCGTAGATGGAATAGCCGTCCACTGTCTCCTGCAGCGCCATGGTGGCATTGGGAGCATAGTGTTCCCGGACGTATTTTAAGATCACGGCGGCATTCTGGGTGTCCGCCAGATAGACGTTTCTCTTCTCGATCAGCGCACGATATGGGGATCCAAAGACCTGGTACCGCTCGAGTACGCTGTTCTTCGCGGAGGATCCGGTGTCCCATCCTCCAAGGACGTAGACGTTCCGGAACGTGTCCGGCTTTACAGAGGAGAAGGTGGGCACCACCCGCTGCATGGGAGGCGCGCTGTTGTGGTCCATGAGGTAAAGGTCTTCTTCCCTCTCACCGAGATCACCGTAGATTCTTCCAGCACCGGCGTTGAAGGACATGGAGTAGTCCGCCACCTCCGGCAGCAAAGTCACCACATCAAAAAGCAGGGCCAAAAGCAGGAGCAGAGCGGCAAAGATCCGGGAGAGATCTCCCTTTTTCCACCGGATGCTCACGAAGACACCGGTCAGGGCGGCTCCGAAGAGTCCCGCTGTCACCCAGTGTGTGGTTCGCCCGGTCAGACACATGAAGAGATAACATAAAACGGAAGCCAAAGCCATCCACAGGACATTGCTCTTCTCCGTGTGTCTGGTGAGGACCAAAGCCGCCAGAAACAGAACCGTGAATGCGAACTGCAGTGGGCTCGTAAAGATCCCCTTCACAAATTCAGACACCATCCTCTTCACCGCTTCTCCTGTGCTAACAGCAGGGCGAAGCGATGCCACTTCGTTCAGTGTTTCCGTCGGAAAGACCTCAAGATCCGCGAAATCCCAGATGCTCATCATCGCCACATCGTTCTCGGAAAGCCCGAGAGCTGCATACTGGGTGTAATACTCGGCATAGCTTGGCAGTTCATAGTCGGATACCGCTCCCCTCGCCGCATTGTAATCCCGGTAGAAACCGAGATCCTTGTTGGTCTTCGCAGTCTTGACATCGAACCAGTATGTGCCGAAGATCACCGCGAAGATCAAAACGAAAGTCAGAGCCATAGCGCCCACTCTCTTGAACCGGTCCGGGATCTCCCCGTCCCACAAAGTCACGATGAGCCATATGGCGCAAGGACCGAAAGCGAAAGCCGCTCCAAGGATAAAAGCGTGGAACCTCACCCAACTGGCGAGAAGTCCCAGGATACCTCCCGCAATACACCACCCGATCTTCCTTTCCCGGGTCCCGAAAAACACGGTGAAGAGGGCAGCTGCCGCGATGTAGGGCATTTCCTTGGAATTGTGCAGTTGATTGTAGAAGATGGGTCCCACAAAGAGGAAGAAAGCAGCGGAGAGAAGAAACCCGGGAAGGTTCGGATTCTGCAGCCAGATCACGCAGGAGATGAAGAAGGTGGAGAAAAAGAGCATTCCCACATTCAGGATCTCGAACCAGTTCCAGGCGGATGCCGCTTTCTGCAGCCCCGCGAGGATCCTTCCGTAGAGGATATTGGTGTGCCCCAATTCAGGAGAGAATTCCCCGAATGCCCCGGACGTGATGGAGTGGATGATGAGGTCATCGTTGTTCATCGCTTCGGGCACCAGGAACAGGAGGCAGACCAGAAGGACCACCAGATTCATCGCAAGAGCGATCAGGATCCGGTGTCCGTCTTTCAATTGGATCAGGGGCTGTTTTTTCGGCATATCTGCGCCTCCGCAAGAGCGTTTTTTCAATTATATCCCATCGGCGGAAAGATTGCTATTTGCTGTCCCGGTATTGTATACTTACTTAATAATGGATAATTATGATTTGTGAGGAAAAATAGAGATCAATGATACCTTTCTGCAGACCGTCTATCACACAACTGGAAAAGGATCTCATGGCTGAAGCTGCTCAGGGAAAACTCTGCGGCGACGGGCCTTTCACCGCGAAAGCCACCTCCCTCTTTGTTGAGAAACAGGGGCTGAACAACGCGCTGCTCACCAGTTCCGGTACCCACGCTTTGGAACTGGCGGCTCTTCTCTGTGATCTGGAACCGGGAGATGAGGTCATCCTCCCATCCTTCACGTTTTCCTCCACAGCCAACGCTTTCCTCCTTAGAGGCGCGAAACTTGTCTTCTGCGAGATCGATCCCAGAACCATGAACATGGATCCGGAAGCCGCTGCAGCGCTGGTCACGGAACGCACCCGGGTCTTAGCTCCCATCGACTACGCCGGTGTCCCCTGCGACATCGACGCTTTTCGTGAGATCGCCGCAAAGTGCGGAGCCCTCGTGGTCCAGGATGCCGCTCAGGGAGTGGGAAGCAAATACAAGGGAAGAGCATGCGGAGTCGATGCGGACTTTGCCTGCTACAGTTTCCACGAGACCAAGAACTACGTCATGGGTGAAGGCGGAGCCATCACCTTCCGGAATACCGAGCACCTGCATCAGGCGGAGATCATCCGCGAGAAGGGTACAGACCGTAGCAAGTTCTACCGCGGTGAAGTGGACAAGTACAGCTGGCAGAGAAGCGGAAGTTCCTTCCTGCCTTCGGACATCCTTGCTGCTCTCCTCTATGCCCAGTTGCAGCGCTTCGACGAGATCATGGACAGCCGGATGCATGTCTGGAACACCTACCACGATAACTTCAAAGCCCTGGAGGAGGAAGGTCTCTTCGCCCGTCCTTACATCCCGGACTACGCCCAGCACAACGCCCACTGCTACTACCTCATACTGAGTTCTCTCGAAGAGCGCAACGCCCTTCTGGACTACCTCCGTGCACAGGGTGTAGGCGCCGTGTTCCACTACATACCTCTCCACTCCGCCCCCGCCGGCATCGCCCAGGGATACCGGAAAGAGGATCTTCCTCTCACCGAGGAGTATGCCGGACGGCTTCTCCGTCTGCCTCTCTTCAGCGACATGGCGGAGTCGGATCTCAGCCACATCGTGAACTCCGTCTATTCTTTCTTTGGAAAGGAAGCGGTACTGTGAAGAAAGTAGCAATGCTTCAATCCAATTACATCCCCTGGAAAGGCGTCTTCGACCTCATTCACCGGGTGGATGTTTTTGTGTTTTATGATGACGTTCAATACACCAAGAAGGACTGGCGGAGCCGCAACCGGATCCCCACCAAGAACGGGGAGATCTGGCTCACCGTACCGGTGAAGACCAAGGGCAAGTTTGAGCAGTTCATCTGCGACACCGAGATCGACACCAGCACGGATTGGCAGGCGAAACACAAGAAGACCCTCACCCTCAATTACTCCAAAGCTCCTCACTTCGCTGAATACAGCGATCTGCTGGATGATTTCTATTCGGATCACCAGTGGACCAATCTGTCTGAGATGAACCGCTACATGACCGAGACCATCGCCAGAAGACTGGGGATCGGAACTGAGTTCGTGAACAGCGCGGACCTCAGATGCGGCGGGAGCAAGGACGGAGAGAAGGTCCTCAATATCTGTGAAAAACTCGGATGCGACTGGTTCCTCAACGGACCCGCTTCCAAAGCCTTCATGGATCAGTCCAAGTTCGACGCCGCTGGCGTGGAGCTCCACTATATGGATTATGCCTACCCGAAATACCACCAGCGCATCTATCCCTTTGACCACTACGTGAGCATCCTGGATCTTCTCTTCAACGAGGGATCCAACGCTCCCTATTATATCTGGGGTTGGAAAGACGACCCTGAAGCAACTGCCGACATCTTAGGCTGAGGAAGATCTATGGATAAAGAACTGCTCGTTCGGACTCTGGAGGAAAAAGCTCTGGAGATCCGCAAAGATGTGATCACCACCTGCTACCGCTCCGCCGCAGCGCACCTGGGCGGGGCTCTTTCCCTGTGCGACGTGGCGGTCGCCCTGTATTACCACTATCTCCGGTACGATCCCAAGAACTACCGGGCGGAGGACCGGGACCGCCTTATCCTGAGCAAGGGACACAGCGGATGTCTTTTGTACAATATCTTCGCGGACCTCGGTCTCTACACCTTTGAGGACGTGTACAACGGATACAACAAGGTGGAAGGCGCTTTCGGGCAGCACCCCAACCGCCTTTATCTCCCCATGTTCGAAGCCTCCACAGGCTCTCTGGGACATGGACTCTCCATCGCCTTCGGAACCGCCATGGCTCTGCGAAGCGACGGGAGCGATTCCCGAGTCTTCTGCATCACGGGAGACGGTGAACTGGACGAAGGGAGCAACTGGGAAGCCATGATGTCCGCCGCCAACTATGAGCTTTCCAATCTCTTCCTCATCGTGGACCGGAACCATCTGCAGGGATGCCGTCCCACAGAGGAAACAGTGCGTCTGGAATCCCTTGAGGAGAAGTTCCGCGCCTTCAACTGGGATGTGGTCTCCTTCGACGGAAATGACATGTCTCAGATCGTGGACGTGCTGGAAGCCCTCCCTCCGAGGGAACCCAAAGCCCGCAGAAAGCCCCTTGCCCTCATCTCCAACACGGTGAAAGGCAAAGGCGTGGACTTCATGGAGAACAATCCCATCTACCACGTGGCTGCCCTCAATGAGGAGACCTATACACGCGCTATGGAAAGTCTGAACAGAATCGAGGTGTCCAGATGAGTTCACCAAAGACCTATGATGCTTCTTCCAAAAAGACCGGCAACGCCCGAGTCACCTTCCCCTTCAAGATCATGAATATCATGGAGGAGGACCCGAACGTCTGGTTCGTCTTCTCGGACGCCGCTCGTCCGGACAACTCCACCGGAATGATCCTGGCGAAGTTCCCGGACCGCTGTATCGACGTGGGCATAGCGGAACAAAACATGATCGGGACCTCCGCGGGACTGGCTCTCGCGGGAAAGAAAGTCTTCTGCATGGCTTTCGGTCCCTTCCTCTCCCTACGCGCCACCGATATGATCCATACGGACCTCGCCTATAACAAACTCCCGGTCTGTGTCATCGGGACTCACGGAGGACTCACCTCCGGAGGCGGTCCTACCCACTACACCCTTATGGACAGTTCCATCATGGCATCCATCCCCGGCATGACCATGGAGGTCCCTGCGGACGCCAATCAGGGTCTGCGCGCCATCGATGAGTTTCTCAAGATGGACAGTCCCATGTACATCCGCCTGGCGAGGGGTCAGGAACCTCTCGTCTATGAGGACGACGATTACCCCTTCGAGATCGGAAAAGGCATCGTGGTGCGGGAAGGCACCGATGTCGCTGTCGTGGCGGACGGCATCGGCGTATACAACGGTCTGCGCGCTTGCGAATTGCTGGAGGCTGAGGGGATCTCCTCCCGTCTGGTGGATATGCACTCGGTGAAACCATTCGACGAAGAACTGCTCTGTGAGACCGCGAGAAAGTGCGGTGCGATCGTCACCGTGGAGGACCACGGTATCCATGGCGGACTGGGCTCCGTCGCGGCTGAAGTCCTCATGGAATCCGGTATCCCCTGCCGCTTCAAAAGACTTGGCGCTCCAAGCGACGCCTTCGCAAGCCTCGGATACCCGGAAGACCTGTACCGCTATTACGGATTTGACGCCGCAGGCATCGCCGCCGCGGCAAAAGCCCTCCTTCAAAAATGATCCTTCCTGCTTGGGAGAAGAGATATGGCTGAAAAGACCAGACTGGTTCATTTTACCTACACCTGGACGTCCTCCGGCGTCTCGGGCTTCATCTCGAATATCGCGAGAGAATTGGCGGATGACTTCGACCAGACCATCGTCGTTTGGGAAAACCGAAACACGGTCTTCGACGATGAGATCCGGGAGAAAGGCATCCAGATCGTCACGCTGTGCAAAGGCAGATCCCACGGCATCCTGGATCTCTCCAAAGCCTGCGGCGCTTTCCGCCGCTATTTGAAGAAGGAAAAGCCGCAGATCGTCCACCTGCACTGCAGCACTTCGCTGGAACTGCGTCTCCTCCTCTCCGCTAAACAAGCCAGGGTCCCGGTCCGCGTGGCGCACTGCCACAACGCCGGATTCGAGGGCAGCAAAGCCGTGCAGTATCTGAAGAAACAGATCCACGTGGCATACAAAGACGAGTACGCGCCCTATGCCACCATGCGCCTCGCCTGTTCCCCTGCCGCGGGAGACTGGCTGTTCCCGGAAGATATGCCTTACACGGTCATCAAGAACGCCATAGATGTGGACCGCTATATGTTCTCCCAGGAGAAGCGGGATGCTTTCCGCAAGAAGAACGATCTCACCACCGAATACACTTTCTGCTGTACGGGGCGCCTCAGCGAACAGAAAAACCAGGCTCTCCTCGTGGAAGCTTTTGCCCGGAATCACCAGAAACATCCGGATTCCGCCCTAGTTCTGGCGGGAGACGGACCGGAAAGGGAAAAGATCTCCGCTCTTATCACAAATCAAGGCATCGAGCACTGCGTGAAGATGCTTGGAGTTGTTCAGGATGTGGGCACCGTCCTCTCCGGAAGCGACGCCTATGTCTTGCCCTCCCGCTTTGAGGGTTTCGGAACAGCTGTGCTGGAAGCACAGGTGAACGGACTTCCCTGCCTGCTGTCGGACACCGTTTCCCCGGATGCGGATCTTATGGGCACCTCCATCCGCACTCCCTGGGACGCCTCCGCGAACATCTGGACGAAAGCCCTTGAGATCCTTACCGAACGGGAACGCTATGACGGTGTGGAAATAGTGCGTTCCAGCGGATATACAAAAGAAAAAGTCGCAAGTTACCTCGCGACTATGTATCATACTGCTCTATCGGAAAACGACTGATATGCCGAAACAGGAAAACTACATCCTACGCTTTCTGCGGTCCACCGGGATCCTCTTTATTGGGGTCATCCTCCCGAAGGTGGTCGTTTTTCTATTGCTTTCCTTCAATACCGCCCATATCGGGACGGCGGATTATGGGTATTACGATCTGTCCGTGAACATCACGACCATGATCACCTACCTGCTCTATTTTGACATCTGGATCTCCACTATGCGCTTTCTCTATGAGAAGGAAGGCGATGAGGCAAAGGATCCTGTTCTCCGCAGCGGGAACCGCATCTTTCTGCTCTCCACCCTCGCTTTCTGCGCGGTCGGGATCCTTTTCTGCATCCTTAGGCAACCAAGATACGGTATAGACATCCTGCTCATGGGGCTCCTTCAGAACCTGACGAACATGTATACCTTCTCCGCAAGAGGCTATGGAAAAGATGTGGACTTTGCTGTCTCGGGCGTGCTGGGGAGCTTCTCTCTTGGCGTTCTTAACTACGGTCTCATCCGCTGGATGGGATGGGATTTCCACGCTCTGTATGTCTCCGCTTCTGCCGGCTATCTTGTACAGTGTCTGTATCTGGAGATCCGCTGCGGATATCTCCGCCGGATCCGTTCTTCCAGATACGACAAGGATCTCACGAAGGAGATCTTCCGCTTTACCCTGCCTATGGGCGTAGGGGCGATGGCCTTCTGGGTGCTGAACTCCTTCGACAAGATCGTACTGGCTTCCGTTCTGGATCTGGAATCCGGAGGCATCTACGCTGTGGCGGAACGGCTCGCAGGTCTTATCACCTTTGCAGTTCAGTGCTTCACTTATGCGTGGCAGGACATCGCCTTCCGGCACAAATCAGAAAACGAAGGCGCCTTCTATCATCTCGCCACAAAGCTCTATATCCTGTTCCTGTCTGCAGGAATCGCCATGATACTCCCCGCGCTGAGCATCGTCTTCCCTTATATCATTGGGGCGGACTTCTCCGGAGCGTCACTGATCATCCCTGCAGCCATCCTGGCTGCGACTTTGTCCGGATATTCCCTCTTCTTGAACAACATCTTTTATGCTCTGCATGAGACCAAGACGGGGACAGCGACATCCCTGGTCTCCGGAGCGTTCAACCTCATCATATGCTATCCCTGCATCACCCGGTTCCATCTTGCGGGAGCAAGTATCGCTATCACCTGCAGTTTTCTTTTAGACTCGGTATTAAAAAGCATTTTTCTCAAAAAGAAGATCGGATATACTGCTCCATGGTCTGCGATCCTTTGCGCTGTTGCGATCGTCACTCTGGCATGCGCTGTCTATTACTTCTGCGGTCCGGTCCTCAACGGTATCTGGCTGTTGATCTGTCTCGCTGTCTCCGCTTTTTTTGCATGGAAACTATTGGGAGTGAAACGAGAAACAAAGTGATCCTTTTCAAAACGGTACTTGAGCCATTCCATATGGCTCTTTTCAATTGCGCAAAAAAGCGGGTGCCCAACACCCGCTCATGATATAGAGAAAAGATCACCCGGCTGATCTGTTGTTATTTATGGTTTGCCGCACGATGAATTGTGGCATCCCGCTCACGGTCATATAGGTGCGTCCGATATACTCACCGATGAATCCGATCATCGCGATGATCAGTCCTCCGATGAACAGGATCACCGACATGATGGAGGTGTACCCGATCGCAACGGAGGGATCCACCAGTTTGCGGATGATGAGATAGAGACCGAACAGGAAACCAGCTGCCGCGGTGACCCACCCAAGTTTCGCCATAGCGCGGATCGGTACGATGGAGAAATTGGTGAAATTCGAGAACCAGAGTTCCAGCATCTTCTTCAGGTTGTAACCGGAACTTCCCGCAAGACGGTCCCTGTGCTCCTCGATCTCCACATTGGCGAACTTCTGTGTGATCCTCATGAGATATCCGCCCCTGGAAGTGAAAGGACTGTGATATTTTGACAGTTCCTTGGCACAGAAAGGACTCAGGCACCAAAAACTGGAGAGGATGATTCCCTTCGGCTTACACCCGATCCATTCGTTGATCAAGCCGTGAAGGTCGCTGGTAAAACGCTTGAACCAGCTGTGGTGTTTATGTGGGAATGCCGCGTATACGATGTCATATCCTTCCTGCATCTTGTCTATGAGTTTCCACATCTCCCTGGTCGGGTGCTGTCCGTCATCGTCCATGACGACGACAGCATCTCCCGTCGCATAGCCAAGTCCTGCCACGATAGCAGTCTCCTGACCATAATTGCGGGACATGTCCACTCCCACGATCTTGGGATCCTCCTCACACAGTTCACGGATCACCGAGAACGTATTGTCCGGAGAGCAGTCGTTCACCAATACGATCTGGTAATCCCAATCCTCTTTGGCAGCGACGGTGCTCTTGATCTCATCTACCACGGTCCGGATCGTGAGTTCGGAGCGGTAGCACGGAATGACGACAGATACAGTCATTTGCGGATTCCTCCCTTTTCTTTGCATCGCTATTATAGCATTCGAAGAAGGTGTTTGGAATCATTCCTTTCCCTGTTTGACAACTCTCCCCTTCGGTGTGAAAATGTTAGCAGTATGATCGCTTGGAGGGTTGCAATGCGTCAATATCGGATCATGGTCACAGCGGTAGGCGCTGTCGTCGGATATGGAATGGTCGAATCTCTCAGGAACAGCAAGTATGACTGCTTCATCCTGGGGACCGATATCTTTGAGGATGCCGTAGGTCAGTATTTCTGTGACGCCTTCGTTCAGGCGACCCCTGCGGCGGATCCCGGTTATCTGGACTTCTTGAAGGACACCATTGACCACTATCAGATCGACCTGGTCCTTTTCGGCATCGAGCAGGAACTTCTGGTAGTCGCGCGCGCCGGAGACAAACTGGACGGTTACTACGACAAACTGGCGGTCAATCCTCCCGAACTCACCGAGATCTGCAACGACAAGTGGCTCACCTATCTCTGGCTAAAGGAGAACGGTTTGGAGAAATACGCCATCGACACTGTTATCGAGGGGGATTTCGACACCCTTTCCAGGCGTTTCGGTCTTCCTTTCCTCCTGAAACCCAGAGACGGCAGGGCATCCAAGGGCATCGAAGCGGTGGACTGTGAAGAAGACTTCCTCTTCTACCGGAAAAAGATGGGGGATTCCTTCATGGCGCAGCGCATCACCGGGACAAAAGACGCGGAATACACCGTGGGAGTGTTTGGGGACGGCAAAGGCGGCATCTGCAGCGAGATCTATCTCCGCAGGGTGCTGGCACAGACAGGAGCCACAGACAAGGCAGAAGTCGTGGACGTCCCTGAATTGAGGGAAGCGGTCGCCGCTCTCACGAAAATGGCAAAACCCATCGGTCCTACCAATTATCAGTTCCGCTTGGAGGACGGAAAAGCCAAACTTCTGGAGATCAATCCAAGGGTATCGGCTTCCACCTCCATTCGCGCGAAGTTCGGATACAACGAATCCGAAATGGCGATCACTTATTATCTTGAACACGTTCTCCCGATACAGGGACCTATCTCCCGCGGAAGGGCTATGCGCTACATCGTAGATTGGGTCGTAAAAGAATGACAGGTTTTCTCTCAGATATACACGGGAACTATGCCGCTTTGAGGGCTGTGCTGGAGGAGATGGACCAAATGGGGTGCACCTCCATCTATTCCCTTGGGGATGTGGCGGGATATTATCCATCGGTCAATGAGTGCTGCGATGAACTCCGCAGGCGGGGGATCCCCAATCTCATGGGAAACCACGATTTCTACCTCCTCACAGGAGGATCCTGTGGCAGATCCCGCTCCGTGGATATGGCTATCTCCTATCAGTTACAGGTGATCTCCAAGGAAAATCTGGAGTGGCTGAGGACCAGCGCGGATTTCCTCCGCACGGAGTCGTTCTTCGCCTGCCACGGCGGTCCGGATGACCACATCGATCAATATCTCACCGATCCGCCTTATCCGCTGGATCCTGAGACGGGGCTCTTCCTTTCCGGACACACCCATCGGGCAGTTCTCTGGGAACAGCTTGGCAGTTTCTATTGCAATCCCGGTTCTGTTGGGCAGCCTAGGGACGGGGATCCGAGAGCTTCCTTCGCTGTTCTGGACGACGAAGGAAAGATCTCCATTCACCGGGTCACCTATGATATCGATGAGACCGCAAGGCTCTCCAGGGAAGCAGGTTTCTTCCCCGCCTTCTATGAATGTCTGTATGAGGGGGAAAAGATCCATTGAGCAACAAGAACAATCTGGAGATCGAATATAAATATCTCATCCGTTTTCCGGATCTGGAACTTCTGGAAACACAGTCTGACTGCCGGAAAGTGGAGATCGTCCAGACCTATCTTCTCTCCCCGAAACATGTGACAGCGAGGGTAAGAAGCTGGACCGAAAAGGGCATCACGCACTACTTCCGAACAGAAAAGGTCCGAGTCTCGAAACAGACTTCCGAGGAGTATGAAAAGGAGATCTCTGAGGCAGATTATCTCGATCTTCTGAAGGATGCCGATCCCGCCAGGAAACCCATACACAAGACCAGATACCGCATTCCCTACCGGGATCATATGCTGGAGATCGACGTCTATCCCTTCTGGCGCTCTCAGGCAGTTCTGGAGATCGAGGTGAGCGAGGAGAACGAAAACGTGGAGATTCCGGATTATCTCTCTGTTTTGAGGGACGTAACAGGAAAAAAGGCGTACCGAAATGCCGCTCTCGCGAGAGCGATCCCGGAAGAAGATCTAAGACCATGAAAAAAGCGGGTGTTGTTGTTGGCACTCGCTTCTGTTATCTGTATTGAAGGACCCTCAGATGATGGGCGCATCTGTATTGGACTCCTTGCGCACCGTCATGAACGCACGAATATACACAACGATGACGAAGACAAGGAACAGGACCATGGTGAGGGAACTTCCGATCATCAGGCAGGCATCGAAGAACCCGTGGTAGAAGATCGCGGAGAGCAGCGCATTGCGGCGTGAAGTACTGGATTCTTCAAGATATCCGTAGTTTTCCAGCCATTTTGCGCGGCCGTAGTAGTAACCCATGTAGATCGAGAAAGCCATGTGACCGGGAACCGAGATAATCGCGCGCATAGGAGCGACTGAAAGACCGTATCCCATGACATATCCCACATTCTCAAGAGCGGCAAATCCAAGAGAAACAAAGACCGCATACACGATCCCATCGAAACGGAAGTTGAAGTTGGGGTTGTTCCAGGTGATGCGATTCATGAGGAAATATTTGGAGCCTTCCTCCACAGCGGCGACCACCAAGAACGCAAAGACGACCCAGTACC
>JAFUBI010000171.1 GCA_017460285.1 Oscillospiraceae bacterium
CTGGGCAAGTCGATCAGCGGTTTCCTCGCAACTTTGAAAGAAGAACAGCGGTCAATGTTTGTGAGAAGATATTGGTTCTTCGATCCCATATCCGACATTGCAAAACGATATGGGTACTCCGAAAGCAAGGTCAAATCCACCCTGTTCCGCACCCGCGAAAAACTTAAAACTCATCTTGAAAAGGAGGGTTATTCACTATGACAAGTCTGGAAATGCTGGACGCAATCGGCTATATCGACCCTTTGTTTATTTCTCAGGCGGAAGCTCTTCCCATCAGGCGCTGTCATTCATACACGCGTTGGATCGCAGCTTTTGCCGCATGTTTAATTATTACCGTATCTGCTATACCGCTGTGGCTGCTTTTCCGCCCGAAAGGCGCTTCTTCCCCAGGAGGTTCTTCCCATAATAACTCTGGCTACGACAATTCAGGAGAATCGGTCCTTGAGATTGCATCACTGGAATTCAACGGTTGCTACTATGAAGCAACAGATATTCCAGAAGCACTTTCAAGATATGGACTCCCTGAGACGCTCACCTCGGACCTCATAGGTGAACATGTATCTTATCTTGTGCCCAATGGAAGCGGTGGATACCAGGAATCTGCTATTCCATCGGATATCGAGATGTTCACATTCGCACCGGATCCAGGGAGAGCTGTTTACATCATTCAGGAAAAGAATGCTCTTCTTGCTGCACTTTTCTGCAATTATTCTCTCTCAGAGAGCGGCTCCTGTGTCGATCTCGTGGAACTGTACCGAGCCTACAATATAGGATCTTCTGATGATATCGCTAGCATCACTGAAACAGATTGGAATCGAACAAAAGTTATTGGAAAGATCGTTACGGACCCGGATTCCATAGCCTTCTTCTACAATGAGACGACAACCTCCATGCCGTCTTTCAGCAACGATGCTTTTCAGAAAATGACCTTCGAAGGACTTGAGGAGGAAGAGCAGATAAATAAGCATATCGACTTTGCGAATGATCTTCATGTCATTCGAATAGAAACGAAGAGCGGTCTTCGCTTCTATATCGATTATCATCCTTCCTTTGGGTGGATCTACGGGAATGGAACACTGTCCTACTATAGGACAGACACATCGTTTAAAGACTGGTTCGATTCATTTATCGGGTGAGAAAAAAGGACTCCTTAGCGAGTCCTTTTGCTCTATATTGCCTAATTGCCTAATATCTTTCGACCTTCCAGTAATACTTCCTGGCAGAAATAGGAAAATCATCCAGGACACCGTGTTCCGGATCATAAAGGACCCCGTCGCGGTAAAGGGACCAGTGCCAGCAACGTGGTGTCTCCAAACTCAAGACACAAAGAACAGGAAGTTCCTGTTTCCTGACGACCTCATTTCGAACATCGGACATAAGAAAGCCATTGTTTCTCAGATAGGTCTTCATCTCTTTCAGTGTCGTTTCTCTATCATTTTCCAATTCACGGCAGACCTCTTCCGCTGTTTTTCCTGTGATCATCGCCAAAACTGCTTGTCCACACTGCAGATCAGTGGGTTCGTGAATATAGTTCCCGATCATATCTCTGCTCTCTCCAGACGAAAGTCACAGCGCTCGTATCCCTGCCCCAAAGTCCCTTTTCTTTTGAAAGCCACTCCGGAGAGGTTGCCATAGGAATAATCATCGCTGTCGCAAAACGCAGATATCAGTTCGAAGCATTCCATCTCCTTTAACGTGTCACAATAGGGGCACTTGCAGACATCCAAGGATACCCCCTTTTCATCTGCAGGATAATGTACGCTCTCAAAACCGTTCTCCGTGCCAAACATCCCCCGGCAGTACTGCTCCCACCAGGAAAAGAAAGCCTCTGAACCGATCTCCCTCAGTCTCTCATCCATTTGTCTTCCATTCGCTTTAGCAGATTCCAGTTTCACCGCTTTTATGACGTCTAATGCTTCTCTTCCCACTTCCTCTTTCAGAGACAGATAGATACTAGCGATCGGGACAATAATGCTCTCAACATGGATCGCTTTTTCCTTAGGCAAGAATCCATGTGTGTCGAAATACTGTTCAATACGTTTTATCGATCCTTCGCGCACTTTTTCTTCTATGTTCTCCCCATAAAACTCACGTATTGCAACAAAATAACTTGTCTTATTCTCCAAAACACTTTCCGCAACCTTGTTACCCATATGTTTTCCTCACATCCAGACGTCCCGTCTTCCAGAACCAAGTTCAAAATGATATTTTACAATCCCAAGATCCATCTTGGTGAAGAAACCAAACCCAGCCTTTGCCCGGACTCTTTCACCCTCTTGTTCCAAAAAGAATTTTTGCTGATTGGTTGCTGTCGGAGCAAGCAAGGCAGCTTCCACGCCCCTTCGGAACCACTCAGGCGAATCCGGTGTACAGTTGCTAACGGTTAAAACATCTTTGGACCTATGAGGAGAACCTTGCGTCGCCCCATAACCCAAAGTTATTACGACTGTGAGTTTTTCTCCTTTTCCTATCACAAAGGCATCCGGGATCTTTTTATAGGTGAGAGCGACCCAACAGGTATTCAGCCCCAAACGCTGTGCTTCCAGGACGATCTTTTATCCGAAATATCCGCTTTTTTACTCCAGATCCGGACCTTTTTTCCCAATTAAGGCTAAATAATTCGTCACACCATGAAAGTTTCCATAATGCGCCATGGTAGAGTCGAACGCTTTTGCCTCATTTTTCACGAGTTGGATGTGCAATCCACTTTCTTTGTTACATTCTTCTATGGTTTTTTCCAACACAGCGATCTTCTCTTCTTCGATCTCCTTCTCCAGATAGGATCGGACAGAGTGTCGCTGCCTCATTAATGTTAGTTCATCCATCAATCTTCTCCTTTCTCGATGCGTAACGTTCTTCCAAGAGATTGTATACATATTCATTCGGGCGACCGCTTTCAAAATATCGGCTGTTGTCACCTCCAAGCATCTTCACGGCAAAAGCCCCAACTGCGCGGGATCTAGACTCCCCTCCATAGCAATGGACAAGAAGCGTCTCCGTTTTCTTGTGCGAACAGATAAAATCGATGACCGCGTCCGCCTGTTTCGCCGTGAACAACTGCGCTCCTTCCACCTCTCTAATGATATCATCAAAATACAGTGTAAGGACTCCGTCACAGAACAGGTTCTCCCGAAACTCGAACCCAAACCCTTTCGTATGTGTGTCCTGTATCGATATCACGGCATATGAGTCCGTTCTTTCTGCGAATTCCTCCAATCCGAATGGATAATAATGGCTCATCACATAATCAAACGCATCATAGACAGATTTCACCAATACCCTTTTCATTGTCACCTCAAGCAATTATTTCTTTTATATCTATTGGCATATTTTTTACCAATTTGCAAGTCAAACTCGCTTTCCAAAAGAAATCAGGCCTTTTTCTTCGCATTCTGCTATAATGCCTAAAAGTGCTAAAGTGCTAAATCTAAAATATTACTTATCTAATAAAAGAAACAGTCAACTATGAGTCCTCGCATTTTGTATATCCTATCCATGCTCGTATTCGGTACACTCGCCCCTTTTGTGCGCGGTATCACTGTATCTTCAGGTGAAGTTGCCCTATATCGCGCAGTTCTTGCAGCGCTCCTTATTGGAAGCTATCTGTTACTCTCAAGAAAGAAGATCCCCTTTTCCAACGCAAAAAAAGAGATTATTCTGCTCCTGTTGTCCGGTATGGCGATGGGGTTCAACTGGGTCTTTTTGTTCGAAGCATATAAGTACACATCCGTCTCGATCGCGACCCTGAGTTATTATTTCGCGCCGGTAATCGTGACAGCGGTTTCTCCGTTTCTTTTCCATGAGAAACTCACAAAGAAACAGATACTGTGCTTTATCGGATCCACCATCGGTGTCGTTCTCATTACCGGAGTCCAAACAAGTCAAGGAGGCTCCAATCTTATCGGGATCCTTTTCGGTTTAGGCGCAGCGTCCCTGTACGCCACAGTTATCCTTCTCAACAAATTCATACGATCTGTAGAAGGGATTCAACGGACTTTCCTTCAGTTCCTGGCTGCGATCATAGCCGTTCTTCCATATGTTGCCCTTACCAGTGGATTTCACTTGAACACCTTGGATACGAGAGGATGGATCTTGCTGCTTATCGTAGGTCTGTTCCACACAGGACTTATCTATTGTTTTTATTTCACATCCTTGAAAGATCTTCCGGGACAGCAAGCAGCGATCTTGGGGTACCTGGATCCTCTGGTAGCAGTGATCATTTCTGTCCTTTTTCTAGGTGAAAGCATGACCATGTGGCAGATCATCGGTGGTCTTCTTATCCTTGGATTTTCGCTTTGGAACGAGTTGGATTGCTAGCGAAACGAACCTATGACCACAAAAGCAGCGGATAGCCTTTAGGGGCATCTGCTGCTTTTCTTTGCTGTAGTTAGTTCTTAAGAGACTCTTTATTCACATACATCGAGGCGTCCGCACGCTCGAAAACATCTTCATATCTTTCATCGTGTCCCGGATCCCAGTCGCTGTACCCGCAGGCGATGATCACACCGCCGTAGTCTTTGTTTTCGCCGTTCTTTTCCGCCATGCTGCGAATAAGTTCCTCCCGCTTCTCATAATCTGAGTGCATCATGATTGCAACAAACTCATCTCCGCCAATGCGGAAGACCGGACTGTGTTTGAATGTCTCACAGATGATATGAGAGGCATCCCGGATCAGTTTGTCCCCAAACTGATGTCCCTTTGTATCGTTGATCTGCTTTAGCCCATTCACATCACACACCGCTACCGCAAAAGGCTCGATCGTGCCAGATTGGATCTTCTCGTTCATGTCCAAAATGACTTCATCATAGGCATGCTTGCTCTTAACACCAGTGAGGGCATCTCTGTTCGCTTTCTCACGCGCGATGTTCAACTCTCTCTCTCGGCGCATCTGGGCATCAACATTGCTGACACCAATAACAATGTATTTCTTCTCTTCCGCACCCTCCATACGGATGACCTTGCAGTTGATATACACCGGTACGCCATCCATCATGAGACGATAGGTGCTTGAGAAGGTCTTTCCGTTTTCCAGTTCCGGCATCAGTTTAGTTTTGTCCCATACAGCGAGCGCCATCTCTCTGTCCTCTTTATGGACCAAGCGCATGATGTTTTCCCTACATTCCCGGAAGAAATCCTTACCGCTCTGCTGAACATGCAGATCCTGATAATCACTGGTAGATGCATATTCAACATATTCATCGTTTTCCGTGTTGACCATATAGATGCTGTAGTAGTCCTTGGAAAGAGCCTGTGCGATTCGAGCATAGGTCATATTCTGTGCTTTTGCAGCATCGTATTCCAGTTGTCTCTTCATCTGTGCGTCAATGTTGTTTACACCGATAACGATATGAGGATCGTTGCGATCCGCCAGATGCGTAGCCTTCATACTGACATATGTTGGCTCTCCATC
>JAFUBI010000172.1 GCA_017460285.1 Oscillospiraceae bacterium
CGAATTATGATGCAGCCGAAAACGGTGTGAATCGTGTTCTGTGTGAAAGAATAGGTTTGAAAGATATCTATCCTTGCGGGAACTTGGGATACAGTGGATATGTAGGAGAGAATCCGGTATCTCTTCAAGCCTTTTGCCGGTCTCTAAAAGAAAGCCTCAATGTAGGGGCTGTCTTTGCGGCAGATGGCGGTGTACCGGTGAATAAAGTGATGGTAGTGGGAGGCTCCGGCGGAGACTTCTTACAGGATGCGATCCGGAACGGATGCGATACACTGCTGACAGGAGAGGCAGCACACCACGAGGGAATAGAGGCGATCGTGCAAGGTATCAACCTGATCTATGCCGGTCACTATGCGACCGAGAATCCAAGCATACCTAACCTTTGCATGATGGTTCAGGAGAGGGTTGGAGGTCTCGCAGACTGTTTCGTATCTGTAAGAAATAAAGACCCTTTTATGCAAATATGAGGTGACAATTGGCACTCGATGCAGTAACAATCCATTTATTGGCGCAGGAATTGGATGAACAGCTCTCCGGTTCAAGGGTCGAGAAGATCTCGATGCCTTCACGGGATGAGGCTGTCTTTGTCGTGCGCAATTATTCTGGAAAACGACAGCTTCTCTTGTCGGCAAGATCCGGGAGCTCCAGAGTTCATTTTACGCGTGAGGAATTCGATTTTCCTGCGACACCTCCCGCTTTCTGCATGCTTCTTCGCAAACACCTGATCAATGCGAGGATCATGAAGGTCGACACGATCGTTGGGGACCGCGTTCTTCTGATCCACTTCGACTCCATCAATGAGATGGGGGACAAGACGACCCTTACCCTGTCGGTTGAGATGATGGGTAGATACAGCAATCTGGTGCTTGTCGGTGGTGATGGAATCGTACTGGACGCTATCAAACGTATTGATGAGACACAGTCGGAAAAGCGGCAGCTGTTGCCTGGAATCGCATTTACGGCTCCTCCAATACCGGAAAAGATCAGTTTCCTGACAGAGAGCACAGAACGTATCCTAGATTCCGTGAGTACGTCGCCAAGGATCGTTTCAGATGCCGTGCTCCAGAAAGTCAGTGGTTTATCTCCGCTCCTGTGCAGAGAGATCGGACTCCATTTTGAAGATCGAAGGGCGGACACATTATCTGATGATGAAGCAGCGCTGCTTGGAAGGGAGATCGAGAGGATCAAGGAATATATAGCGGATCCATCGATCAGAAGTTGGAATATCGTTTATGACGATGTCAAAATGGTGGAATTCAGTTTTCTTCCTCTCCGACAGTACCGGGCTTTGAATTCATCTAAATTTGAGAACTGCAGTGAACTTCTGGAAAAGTATTATTCAGAAAGAGACAGAGAACTTAGACTGAAGAATCGTTCCCAAGATCTGAGCAAACAGGTCCGGATGCTCTTGGATAGGAGCATCCGCAAGCAAGAGTCAAGAAAAGAGGAACTTGCCAATACGGAAAGAGCGGATCAGAAACGGTTGTACGGAGAACTGTTAACAGCGAATCTCAACAGGTTCAATCGAGGTGATCCGGGTGTAACCGTGCTGAACTACTATACCGGAGAAGAGATCCGCATTCCCCTTGATGTCACAAAGACACCGAACGGAAATGCCCAGCATTATTTTAAGGAATACCGTAAGCTTAGGACAGCTGCTGATGTTTTGAAAAGACTCCTCCAGGAAGGGGAAGAGGAGCAGGAGTATTTAAGACAGATCAGTTATGATATCACACAGGCAAGGACAGAAGAGGATTTTTTAGAGATACGAAGAGACCTGAAAGAAGCTGGATTCCTTAGAGGATTCAAATACAAACAAAAGGGAAAACGCAAGTCAGACCCGTATTTTCACTACGTAACGAGTGGAGGGTATGAGGTACTGGTCGGAAAGAACAACGCAGCGAATGAAAAACTGTCTTTATCAGTTGCTTCCGGAAAAGATTTGTGGTTTCATATAAAAAATGCGCCAGGATCTCACGTCATTCTGAGAACAGAGAACTCGACCCCGGATGATCAGAGCATGACAGAAGCTTGTGAGATCGCTGCGTATCATTCCACCTTGTCCAACGGACAGCTGGTTGCTGTGGACTACACAGAAGCGCGCAGAGTGAAAAAGATCCCAGGTGCAAAAACGGGCATGGTGACATATGCGGATCAAAAGACAGCTTATGTCACCCCTGAAGAGAGCAAAATAGAATCTTTAAAGAAATAGTGAGGTAGAACAATGAGTTGGATGAAAGATGTGATCGGCACAGAAAAACCTATTATCGCTATGTGCCACTTACAACCTATGCCCGGCGACCCCTATTATGACAGGGGAAAGGGAATGAAATATGTTCTGGAAACAGCCAGACATGAACTGCATGCTTTGCAGGACGGCGGAGTGGATGCGATTATGTTTTCCAATGAATTCAGTCTGCCTTACCTGACGACAGTGCGCACGGAAACAGTTGCCTGTATGGCGAGGATCATAGGTGAATTGCAGGATGAGATCAGCGTCCCCTATGGTGTGAACTGCTTGTGGGATCCTATCGCTTCTTTGGATCTGGCTGTTGCTACCGATGCGAAGTTCGTCCGTGAGATCTTCACCGGTGTTTACGCCAGTGACTTTGGTCTCTGGAATACGGATTGTGGAAAGGTGGTTCGCCATCAGTATGAGATCGGTGCAGAAAACGTAAAACTTCTATTCAACATCGTTCCGGAAGCGGCTAAATATCTCGCGGACAGAGATATCGAATCCATTGCAAAGACAACTGTGTTCAACTGCAGACCCGATGCACTGTGTGTGTCCGGCGCTACAGCAGGGACTGCTACGAATCCCGAGACTCTTCGCAGAGCAAAGAGCGCAGCAGGCAACACTCCTGTGTTTGCTAATACAGGTTGCAGAGTTGATACGATCGAGATGCTTCTTGATATTGCTGATGGAGCAGTCGTTGCCACGACATTCAAAAAAGACGGTAAATTTGAAAACCTGACCGATGTCAATCGAGTGAAGGAATTCATGGATGTCGTCAAGGCTTATCGCGCGAAACTCTAAAACAAGATCTATATTTTGGGGCTCTCCAGACGGGGGGCCCTTTCGCGTGCACGGAAATCGGTCACGTTGATTTTGGAGAGGCACAAGATTATAATTGTACTACTGTTATTCTGCGTATAATTCGAGGTGTTGTATCGTGATCTATCTGGACAATGCTGCCACAACAAGCGTTTTCTCTGAAGTTGCAGAGGAGATCGCTGCTGTGATGAAGGGTTCATATGGTAATCCCAGTTCTTTGTATGGATATGGTCTTCAGTCCAGAAAGATCGTGGACCAGTCTCGTGCCAAACTTGCGAAGGTGATCGGATGCGATCCAGCAGAGGTCTACTTCACCTCCTGCGGCACTGAGAGCAACAACTTGGCGATCCTTGGTTCTGCAAGAGCTAGAAGAAGCTGGGGAAACAAGATCCTGGTCTCTGGATTTGAGCATCCTTCCGTTCAGAACACGGTGGCTAGTCTGACTGAGGAAGGTTTTGAGGTCATCGTGATCCCTCCGGAAAAGGACGGTACAGTCTCTCTCGAAAGATTTTTACAGGAAGTCGACCGAAGGACAGTTCTGGTCACCTGTATGCGAGTCAATAATGAGACCGGCGCTCTGATAGATGTCAGTAAACTCGCGAGAGAAGTTAAAGAGATCAATTCCAGAACAGCTTTTCACTGCGATGCTGTTCAAAGTTTTATGAAGCACCAAACAGTTTTGGATGGTTCTATTGACACGATGTCGATGTCTGGTCACAAGATCCATGGACCTAAGGGTATAGGTATCCTCTATGTCCGTAAAGGATTCAATTTGAAGAGAACGCAGTTTGGCGGCGGTCAGGAAAAAGGGCTGCGCTCCGGGACGGAAAACGTTCCCTATATCGCTGGTCTTGCCAAAGCAGTTGAGAGAATTGGCTCGATCCAGCAGAATTTGAAGCAAGTAAAAGAGTGCAGAGACGCCCTTTGGCAGGGAGTCTGTGATTTGCCTGTGGTGGTAAAGAACTCGCCCGAGAACAGCTCACCGTACATCCTGAATCTGTCTGTTCTGGGATTCCGCAGTGAGACACTTCTTCATTTTCTCGAAAGCAGAGAAGTGCTTGTATCTTCCGGTTCTGCCTGCAGCAAAGGGGAAAAAAGTCATACCCTCGAAGCTATGAATGTGGACGGGGAAAGACTAGATAGTGCGCTACGCTTCAGTTTTTCTTCTCTAACGACGAGGGAAGAAGCGGAAAAAGCGGCTCTTGCAGTGCGAGAAGCCGTCAGTACATTGGAAAGGAAATAAGTCAAGTTGGAGATCATCCTTGGAAAATATGGAGAGTTGGCTTTAAAGGGGCTCAATAAAAATGATTTTGAAGCGCCTCTTTTGAAAACGATCCGCAAGCGTTTGGAACGTTTTGGAGAGTTCAAAGTGTATTGCGCTCAGTCTACGGTCTATGTAGAACCTCTGAATGAAGATTGCGATATAGATGCGGCGTATGATGAATTCAAAAGAGTATTTGGATTGTCTGCTGTGGGAAGGGCGATCGTATGCAAGAAAGATCTTGCGGACATCTGCAAAGGAGCAGTGTCTTATTTGTCTCCTCAATTGAGAAGAGCAAAGACTTTTAAGGTAAAATCTAAACGGGCAGATAAAAAATTTCCTATGACATCGATGGAG
>JAFUBI010000173.1 GCA_017460285.1 Oscillospiraceae bacterium
AAAATGAAGAATTTCCTGAGGACGAACGCAGGAAAAGCGATCCTGTTCCTCCTAGTGATCCTCTCCTGTGTCACCGCCGCTCTCTTCGCCATAGGAAAGTTCGTATTCTACCAAAGTGATCTCTACCTTCTGAGTGAGGAAGCTTTTCAGGAGGACTATCTGTCCGATATGGCCGCCTCTGTCAGCGACGATATCCTGTGGGACTATCTGTCAGATGACAGCGGAGATCTCAGGATCCTTCAGCGGTACTACGGAGAAGGACGCACCAATCTGCTCATCCGCCTCCACAAGGTGACCCTGGAGGGAGAAGAGATGCTCTTCACCAATACAGACCACTCTTTTGACCTCCTGGAGGAAAAGATCTTCGTCGTACGACCTA
The DNA here is from genome assembly GCA_017460285.1 of Oscillospiraceae bacterium. Taxonomy (GTDB): domain Bacteria; phylum Bacillota; class Clostridia; order Oscillospirales; family Ruminococcaceae; genus RUG11783. Next base: position 380 of record JAFUBI010000173.1, read on the forward strand.
CCGAGAATGGTCAGATCGGCAACATGGAGATCCTGGGAAGCGTCCCTTCCATCGAGGAACTTCAGGAAAACGGCATGGAAGCCTACCATTTGCTGATCGGTATCGACGAGGACTTTCCGGTATCGGACCGCTTCTCCAACATGTCCCGTCTCATCCATCTGGTCTATTCCCTGCAGCAAAACGCCATCCTCATCGTGGTCGTGTGCGGGATAGCCGCTGTGGTCTTGTTTGTATTTCTCATGTCCGTCTCCGCCAAAAGACCTGGAACAGAGGAATTGTTTCCAGGACCGCTGAACCGGATCCCCTTCGATCTCATCACCGGTGCATTCGGAGCACTGCTCCTCTTTCTGGTCTTCCTAGAAAGCGAAGCATCCTACTTTATTCCCACTGTCCTCTATGTCGCTGCCGCAGCATTCCTTGCTTTGTGCCTCTTTTTCGGCTGGTGCATGAGCGCAGCAGCCAGGATCAAGCAGCACACCCTCATCACCAACACGCTCTGTTGGAAAGTCCTGCGCTTCTGCTGGCGCTCCTTCCGTTCCACTCTTCGGCTCATTGGTTCTCTTCTCTTTTCCATCCCTTTTCTTTGGAAAGCATACGGGGCGCTTGCCCTCTTCGGAGCCGTTGAGCTCATCGCTCTTCTGGGATGGTCCCGCTTTGCCATTCTCTTTCTGGACGTCTTCGGCGGTCTCATCGCCATCTATTGCGTCTTCGCCATGTGGACATTGAGGACGGGAGCCAGAGAGATCTCGGAAGGTCATTACGAGAAAACGATCGATGAAAAGCCCCTCATCTTCGCTTTCCGGGAACATGCCAGAGATCTGAACCGGATACGGGAAGGGCTCAACGTCGCCGTGGAGGACCGACTGAGGAGCGAACGCATGAAGACGGAACTCATCACCAACGTCTCCCATGACATCAAGACCCCTCTCACATCCATCATCAACTACTCGGATCTCATCGAGAAGGAAGAAACGGAGAACGAGACGATCACGGAATATGCCGGTGTCCTGCACCGTCAGTCCCAGAAACTCAAACGTCTCATAGACGACCTGATCGAGGCATCCAAGGCATCCACCGGGAACCTCGAGATGAATTTTGAAAAATGCGATCTCAACGTCATCTTGTCTCAGGTGTCCGGAGAATACGAGGAACGTCTGCAGCAGGCAGATCTCTCCCTCGTCACCAAGATCCCCGAGGAGACCGTTCCCATCCTCGCGGATGGAAGAAGGCTTTGGCGCGTCTTTGACAACCTCATGAGCAACATCATCAAATACGCCATGCCCGGCACCCGGGTCTATATCTCTATGGTCCGACAGAATGGAGAAGCGATCCTCGTCTTCAAAAATACTTCCAAAGATCCCTTAGATCTCACACCGGAAGAACTCACAGAACGCTTCGTCCGGGGAGATGCATCTCGCAACACGGAAGGAAACGGGCTGGGTCTGTCCATCGCTAAGAGTTTGGTGGAACTCCAGCACGGAGATCTCAACTTGTATGCGGACGGTGACCTTTTCAAAGCGATCCTTCGCTTCCCCCTCTATAACGGCTAAGGAGGTGTCCCATGAAACTCCTGAAAAAACTTCTGGCTTTCCTCACAGCAGGCACATTGCTGTGTTCCTGTTCCCTTCTCTCTTCCACAGAGATCACAGGACATTCCGAGATCTACTCTGAGACAGATCTCCAGGCGGCAGCCTCAGCCGTGGAAAATGAGTTCAAACACATGAAAGCGGGAACACTGCATCACCTCAACTATGCGGGGGACGCTGCCTGTGCCGATACCCGGTCTCTCAATGAGGAATATCGGAAAAAATATACCGCCTACATCATCTTCGATTCTTCCTTCACTACTCCTCCAGAGCCTTTCGACGCCTTCGAGCCGAATACGGAGTACACCTGGAACTGGGTCGTTGCCAGAGACTGGTTCGGATTCTGGAAAGTCGTGGACTTCGGGTATTGCTGATCAATTGTTCATTTCAAGCGTTAAAAAACGGTATGGCTCAGTAGTCATACCGCTTTTTTCAGAAGAAAGGTTCTTTTCTTCACAGCCTCTTTTTATTCGTGATGTCCTCGTAATCCTTCCTTCCTCAGATCACACTGACAACTCCATTCCATCATATGCCACGATACAGTTTTCGGATTCCGCCAACGCTGTCATCTCATCATGGAGACACTTTCCATTGTGGAAAAAATGATCCAGTACGCAGACAGTCTCCTCATTGATGACGCCAATAGACGCCATCCGCTCCTTAACTCTTTTCACCTCACTGAAACTCATGTGTTTTGAATGGTTGGAGTCCAATGCGAAATCCGTTGAATCATACACGACCATAGACACGGGACCGGAGGTCGTTACCACTGCCTTAAAATAATCCCAAACCTCTTCTTTATAATACCCACTGTCCAGCAAATAAAGAATGGAGGTCCCCTCTTTATCGACAATATGATAGACGAAGGGCTCGTTTTCCTCGTTCATGTGTGAGGCAGGCAACGGTGTCACCTGATATCGCCCCATCGTCACAGTCGAAAAAGGGCTCAGGATATGCCAAGTCAACAGGTCATAGCATTCTTCTTTGATCTCTCCTCCGACAACACTATCAAAGTGGTCCTTGACCTCTTGTGCACAATAAATATCTAATCGTTCGTTGGTCATGTCGTGGCTGAAGTAAGCCCCTCGAATGGAGAACTCCTGCGGGAAGAAATGGTCCATATGCTTATGTGTGATCAGCAGATGCTTTACCGCTGTAAGATCCAGTCCGTAACTCAGCTTGTGCATATAGGTGTCCGGAGGAAAATCGATCAGCAGTTCTCCGTTTATCAACGTTTGAGATCTGGTTCGGATGTTTTTCCCGCCAAGTTGCATCGCTTTCCTGCACGCCTGACAGTTGCAAAATGCCGCTGGCCACCCTTCTGCTGCTGCGGTCCCCAAAAACCGGATGTTCATTGCTCTAGTTCCTTTCTTATTATATTAGGATGAACAAAACTGCGGAAAAACCAGAATAGAAAAGAAGACCGCATATTCCAGTTTCTTTCCCATATAATGCTGTGTTAATAGCCAAGATCTCTGTTTCTGTATTTAGATCCGTTCCTGCACTGTCCATTTTCCCCGATCAGATCGCAGGCTGGACAAAGTATTCGGGGCAAGCCAGTATTCCCCTCCCAATGCCTTCCTCAATATCTTCCTGGCTCACATCTTTGCGGTAGCAGACCAGTGTTCCGTCTTCTCTTTTTGTCTCTTTGTCATATTGCCAGATCCACTCTCCGTCTTTCCAAAGGGCTCTATGCCCTGCCCAGTTCAAAAAGAGATCCCCGTCGGCATAATCTCCAATGAGGGTGAGCCCATACCGCTCGTCCCGGATCGTCGGAAGGTCCAGATCAAATGGGGATATCTCTTCGCAGTCGATGATCCTGTCGAGCTGTGGGAAATCCACATAGCCCGCTATCCCACCGTTGAGATAGGTGACATCGGCTGTCAACTTGTAGAAATGTCCGTCTTCCAAGTCTCTGTCGTACACGTAGACTCCGTAGAAGGAACCGATCTCGTAGGAAGAACCGTCTATCTGGAAGAGATACAAATTGACTCCATATGCCTTTTCCGAAAACATCTGATCTGTAGTATCCGGCAATCCAACAGGTCCATCTGTCTTATTTCCGCATGCGCTCAGGGTCAAGATCATCAACGCGATCAAAACGATCGCGGATACTTTGCGAAAAATCATAAGATACCTCCTGTCTGTGGGCGAGCAGAGCGTTTCTGACAATCCCATATTACTTGGAAATAGGCTTTCCCACAAGAAAATTTGCGTTCGCTCCCTTCCGGGATCCGTTTTCTCCCGTGCAAAAAAAGATATAATGGTACACATGGAACTGATCATCATTCTTTTAAAACAGATCGCCACGATGTACATCCTCATGTTCGTCGGGTATTTCGCGTACAAAGGAAAACTCATCAGCGACGCGGGAGCGAAAGATTTCTCGAACATCCTGGTCAAGATCGTTCTTCCCATCGTCATCCTGAATTCCTTTGCCATCGAAAAAACAGTGGACACGGACAAAGAACTCCTGCACTCCGCCCTCATCTCCCTGATCTCCATGGCACTGTCCATTGCGGTATCTTTCCTCATCTATCACCAGAAAGACACGATCGCCGAGTTCTCCGCGGAGTTCTCTAACGCCGGCTTCATAGGGATCCCGCTCATTCAGGCAGTACTCGGAAACTACGCGGTCTTCCAGATCTCCATGATGATCGTGCTCATCGGGATCCTGCAGTGGACCTACGGTTCCTACATCATCTCCCAGGACCGTTCCGTCATCACCTACAAAAAGATCCTCCGCAATCCCGTCATCATCGGTGTGCTCCTGGGATTTCTCATCTACCTGTTCGGGATCCGCATACCGCCTTTTGTCGGAAATCTCATCTCCTACATCTCCGGGCTGAACACTCCCCTCGCTATGATGGTCACGGGCGTCTATCTGGCGCAGAGTGATCTTGTCACTACCTTCCGGAGCCGAAAAGCGTATGTGGTATCCTCCATTCGTCTGGTGCTCATCCCGCTTCTCACGCTTGCGGTATTCCGCTTTCTCCCTGTAGGCAGCACAGAACTGAAACTGGCTGTCCTGCTCGCTTCCTCCTGTCCCGTCGGGTCCAACTCGGTCATCATCGCGGGCATGTACGGAAAGGATTTCAAGAGCGCGGTCTCTGAGGTCTGCGTCTCCACGATCCTCTGTATCCTTACTCTCCCCCTCATCACCTTCCTGGCGACGCTCTGAACGAATACGAACAGACGGCTGCTCTCCGCAAAAGGACAGCAGCCGTTTTTCATGTTTGTCGTTGTGTTATTTTGCCCTGCGGATCACTTCGCAGAGGATCTCATAGGCACGGTCAAAGGAGGCGAGATCCAGACTCTCATCCGGAGTGTGCTCCCCTTCGGCTACCGGTCCGTAGGTGATGATATCCAGGTCTGGCCGCAGTCCTTTGAAGACGCCGCACTCCAGACCGCCGTGGGTAGCCATCTCCTGCATCTCGATACCGCGTTCTGCCAGGACGCCTTTCAGGATCTCCCTCAGAGGGGACACCGCATTGAAGCCCCATCCCGTGATGCGGTTCTTGATCTCCACCTTCCAGCCGAGAAGGTCCGCCAGCACGTTCAGCTGTTCGATCAATGTCTCCGTGTGGCTCTCCAGTGCGGAACGGATCAGATCCTCGATCACGATCTCATCTTCTTTCGTCGTCACGACACCGGCGTTCAGTGAGGAGACGGTCAGATCCTCGATCACCATGGAGCGGTGTTTCATGCCGTCCGGCATCAGGAATACGAAGTTCAGAAAACTGTCGCTGCATCTTTGAGTCAGACGGTCCTCAGCCTCCGCCCTGCTCAATTCCAGACGCACATCCGGATCGCTGAACTCCAGTTCCGCCTTCAGGTCCTTTTCCGTGGCAGATACCAGTTCCGACAGGCGATCGAAGTCCGCACCGGACACGAACAAAGCGTCCGCTTCCCTAGGCACCGCGTTGTACTGCATGCCTCCGTTGAAACTTACCAGTTGCACATCCGCGCCGTTCTTCTTCAACTCCTGAAGGGCTCGTACCAACAAAAGATTGGCATTTCCGAGTTCCAGATGAATCATGGCGCCGGAATGTCCGCCCTTCAGACCACGGATCGAAAGCAGATAAGCCGGTCTGTCATTCTTCTCTTTTTCCAGAGGAAGCGTCATGACTGCCGTCGCGCCGCCTGCGGAACTTACATAGGTCCCCACCTCGCCGCCGGCATCCAGATTGATGTATCGGCTGCCGTGAACATCCTCCGGCTTGAGATTTCCGGCTCCGATCAGCCCGATTTCCTCCATGGTCGTGAAGACACAGGAGAGAGCAGGGTGCTCCAGTTCCTCGTTGTCCAGGATCGCCAGCATATAGGCGACGCCGTAGCCGTCATCCGCGCCGAGGGTCGTGCCTCTTGCTCTCAAAAGATCCCCGTCCACGTACAGATCCAAAGGATCCTTCTCGAAGTCGTGTTCTACGCCCTTGTTTTTCTCATTCACCATATCGGTGTGAGCCTGGATCACCAGGGTCGGGGCACCCTCATACCCGGGAGTTGCCGGTTTGTCCACGATGACGTTCCAGACCTCATCCTGTTTATAAGCGAGTCCTCTCTCCTTCGCGAAGGAGACGATGTAGTCGCTCACCGCCTTCTCATTTCCGGAACCCCTTGGGATGCGGGAGATCTCGTTGAAATAGAAACATTGTTTTTTCGTCAGATCAAATTCCATACTCATACCTCTATCTATTTTACTTTTTGATCGCTTTTTCCACTTTCCCGCTCAGCAGGATCCCTGCCAGGAATGGGACTGCATCCGCTACTGCTGCTACCGCTCCGCGGATAAACTTCGCCGCCAAAGGCAAACTGAAGAGCACCGATTCCACCAGTGTCTTGATCACTCCGATCCCGATAAATACGGATGCCAGCCCGATCAGAAGCCGAAGCGGCACGCTCTTTATCTTTTTAAACAGAACACCGCAGACGATCCCTATGAACAACTGTCCCAGCGCCCACCCGATCGGGAAGGTGCCGCTGTAGAGGAGGTTGCTGATGATGCAGCCGGCTACGCCAACGATAGTCCCTTCCGCCCCGAAAAGGCAGAGAAACACACCGAATGCTAGATACCCGAAGTCCGTCCGGATCTGGTTGATCAGCGGGATCTTCACGGTGTAGGACAGTACCACATACAGAGCGATCCCCATCCCGAGGACCGTTATCTTTTTATTTTTGTCACTCATATCTCTCAATCCCTGTGAAAACGTTTTTTCAGTTCAAGCCACAGATCTTTGTGGAAGGCGATGGCGCCAAGGATACTCAGCGCGGAGGCGATGCCGCCCATCGCCATCATTGGCCAGTTTAGGTTCAGCCAACCCAAAAGCGCCGCCACGGAAAAGACGATTGCCAGGATAAACATCCAGATCATTGGCATCGCATTCTGTTTTTGCTTGTTGTAATCCGCCAGATAGACAACCGTGATGAACAGCAGACCGGAAAACCAGATGATAGGGATCACGAAGTGAGCCCATCCCGGTGCAAGGCACAGGTCGATGAGTCCCAGCAGGACACAGACCTTCCATATGACCTTAAATGTCTGGGAGATCATATTTCTCTCCACGATGTCCGGGGACAGCACGACGCTCCAGAAGGAGTATACCGCCCAGATCACCACCAGTGACCACCATTTTCCGCCCACAAAGACATTCACGATGGGGCAGATCACACAAGCTGCCAGGGACAGCCATTCCAGGACCTTCCCTGTCTTTTCCAGCCATCGGGATCTCTTGGTGCGTTCGGGATAAGTGCGCTTAACTTGCATCCATCTCACTCCCTTCCACCTCTACGGGGATCCCCGCTTCCGAGATCAGCCGATAGAACCTCTCCTCAAAGGAGGGGTCCGCCGTATGCTTGGATACCGAGAACACGGTCTTGTTCCCAAAAGATACCACGGAGCATCCTGCACGCTGGACAGCGCCTCCGCCCAGAATGAAATCGAACCGGTCTATGAAGGGCTCCATCTCCTCCGGCACAGTGCACTGACCCAGATTGGACAGTGTGTTGGACACGATCCCATCCCCCAGAAACCCGTAGATGATCTCCGCCACCGGTTTTTTCAACAGGACAGGCACGAACTGCAGGGACTTCACCAGAAGGACAGCAGCGTACATCATCTCATCCATGCACTCCTTGCTGCCCTTCTCCCGGATCTGCTGCATGAGTTTCGGGATCATCTCCTCTACAGTGGTGATCTCTTCAAGCGACAACGCAGCGCTGAAATACAAAGAGAAGTTCCGGACCGTCCTGGAGTCGTAGTACTTTCGCATATTTACCGGGACCTGGATCTGTATGGTCCCCTCCCTCTCCTCGGTGGCGTACTTGTTCGCTATAAACATGAGGCTGAGGAGATAGGCTGTCACGGTACCCCCGTAAGACTTGCTCACTTCACGCAATTTATTCGTGTCCATCACGAAGTGGAGCACCTGGCAGGGACTCAACCTGGTCCGTTTCCCGCTCATCTGAGTCGCCAGTTTTCCCATAAATCCGGAGGCAGACTTCTGCCTCTCCACCCGTAGGAAGGCGTTCTCGGTCTCGGAAGGATCCGGGACGTCATCCACGTTCCAAACGGTGTCGGTATACGGGATCTCGTTCCCGAGAAGTCTGAGATACTCACCGGTCAAGGTCTTGAGGAAGACCATACCTCCTGTCCCGTCACAAAGAACATGGAACAGTTCCACGCTGATCCTCTCCTCATAATACAGGACACGGAAGGACTGTGAACCGCTTCCGGAGATGGAGATGGGCTGACAGGGGATCGCCCTGCCCTTCTCCACCAGAAAACGCCTCTTGGCGGAATCCAGATAATACCAGAAGAATCCCTTCTTCAAGGTCGTGGCAAATACTGGGAATCTCTTGATCGTATAGTCCAGCGCCAACTGCAGGATCTCCGGCACCACAGGTTCTTTCAGGTAAACGGAGAGACGGAAGATCGCCATCTTCCCTCGTGTCATGGACAAAGGATAGATCTTTGCCGCGTTGTCCAGAGGGTACCACACTGTGGCAGGTCTCGCGTAGAACCCGCCCAGCCGCTCCGGAGAGACAAGGGATCGGATCCGGTCATCGGAGAGATCACGACCCCGGTAGAAAGCGATCGCCTTCTCAAAGTCGGTCTCCATCAGCCGATTCTGAGGCGCGGAAAGAGAAAGATGTCTGCGCAGTGCCGGCAGCATCTCCTCAAACAACGGATCCCTCTTGGCTTGTTCCGGGAAGCTGATCTTTTTCTTCTCCCCCATTGGGTCCCTCCACTGAAAATCGTGAACCCATTATACCGCATTTTCCCTTATTGTCGATGAACAGGCGATAAATAGTTAGTGTCAAGTAGATGTGGGCAAAAAAGATCAGGTTGGAAAAACCTGGATCAGAGGATGCCATCTTCAGTTTTCAAAAGCACTCAAACAAGACCACCCAGTGGTCACATCATTTTGCTTTAATC
>JAFUBI010000174.1 GCA_017460285.1 Oscillospiraceae bacterium
CAACATGACTCATGATCTTCAGTTTACTGTGGAGATCCTTACAAAGAGGAAAGAAGCACTGGATGAAGTGATGAGGAGTTTCAAGAGAAACCACGGATCGATCACGAATTTGCGGATCATCGCTGCGAACGATGAAGAAGAACAGAATTACTATCTTGCTTTTCTGTCCGTTCGAGCCAGCGCGAATGCAAACAAGCAGAAAATGCTTGAGGAAGCCATGGCGGTAGATGGGGTAGTGGAGTTTACGGAATTAGAAGAATTGGACGAATCCTAAAGGATCGTCGTTACAAGTACGCCCGGCTTCGCGAAGAAGTTGGGCTTTTTCGAGCAATACTTACTGGATTGGTCCCACCGTCCTAACTAAGGAATGTGGTACAATGACAAAAGTTTTGAATATGAGGTTTGTATGAAAAGTGTATTTGAAAAAAATACGGTGATCCAATATCCCCATGCAACTATGGAGGATATGATCGAGAAGATTGCAAAACAATATCCAAACGAGCCAGCATATGAGTTGTATGGAAAAAAGACGACATATTCCGCTTTTGTCAGAAGAATCGAAACGGCAGCAAAAGCTTTTGTTTCTGCCGGGATCCAAAGAGGAGATGTTGTCACGATCTGCATGCCCAATGTGCCGCAAGCGCTGGACTGCTTTTATGCTCTGGACCGCATTGGAGCTGTATCGAACATGATTCATCCTCAGTCCTCCCAGAATGAGATCACATACTATCTCAACCTCTCAGAAAGCAAGATGATCCTTGTACTGGACATGTTTTACGAAAAAGTGCGATCAGCACTGAAAGAGGTGAAACAACCGGTCACAGTACTTGTTGCAAGAATGCAGACAGAGCTCTATCCGCACCTCGCTTTGGCGTACGCCCTGAAGGTCGGAAAAAACTTTTTGAAATATCCGGATGCAGAGGGGGATCTATTATGGGCAGATTTTCTTCGGAGGGGAAAGGGTGCAGTTCTTCCTGAAAGTATTTTTGAGGAAGACCATACAGCGGTCATTCTGTACAGCGGAGGCACGAGCGGCGTTCCAAAGGGAATCTGCCTTACGGATCTGAATTTCAATGCCTGTGCCCTGGAAGCGAGGGAAGCCATCGAAGAGGAATTTCGTGTCGGTCTGAAGATGTTGAGTTGCATGCCCCTTTTCCATGGGTTTGGGTTGGGGATCAACTTGCATACTGTCCTGATCCACGGCGCATGCTGTATCCTGATGCCCACATTTAATAGCAGATCCTATGCGAATATGCTCAAAAAGAAGAAACCCAATTTTATAGCCGGTGTTCCTACGATTTTTGAGGCGCTTCTCCATTTGCCGCAACTGGACGGAGTGGATCTTAGTTTCCTTTTAGGGATGTTCTGCGGCGGAGATTCCCTATCGGTAGAACTGAAGAAAAAGATCGATGCATTCTTGAAAGACCATGGTGCATCGATCCAGGTCCGCGAAGGATATGGGCTTACAGAGTGTGTTACAGCCAGTTATCTGACACCGAAGAATATACATAGAGAAGGAAGCATAGGGCTTCCTTTCCCGGATACGACATACTGCATCGTTTCTCCTAACACAGATGAAGAACTTTCAAGAAACACAGAAGGGGAGATCATCCTGACAAGCCCTACTCTCATGAAAGGATATCTAAACAACGAGGAAGAAACAAAAAAGACCCTTCGTGTTCTGAAGGATGGAAACACCTGGCTTTATACTGGCGATTTGGGGAAGATGGATGAAGACGGCTACATCTACTTTTCTCAAAGGATCAAGAGAATGATCATTACCAACGGATACAACGTATATCCGGGACAATTGGAGAATGTGATCGATTCCTATGAAGAAGTTGCCTACAGCTGCGTCATCGGAGTGAAGGATCCCAGGAGAATGCAGCGAGTTCGCGCATATGTCGTTCTAAAAGATGGGTACGAGCCCAATGAAACCACGAAAGAAAAGATCTTGGAACAATGCAGGCTGGGTATTGCGAGTTATGCGATGCCGAGAGAAGTCATTTTTGAGAAAGAACTTCCCAAAACACTGGTGGGTAAGGTGGCATATCGTCTCTTGGAAGAGAAAGCAAATGCAGAAGCAGATCAGTGATCTCTCTTTCCAGGTATGAGATGATATAATGCTTACAAGAGATTCATCGATACAGAGATCAGGAGGTTTTATCTATGTCGCTTCAATACCATACCCAATTGAAAGAAGGAGATATCGCTCCTTATGTGCTGCTCCCTGGAGACCCGGGAAGAGTGCCTGTGGTCGCTTCCTTCTGGGATGAAGCCCACGAGGTCATGAACAATCGCGAGTATTGTACCTATACCGGAGTATACAAAGGCGTGCCGATTTCTTGTATGAGCACAGGAATGGGGTGCCCATCCGTCGCTATTGGAATGGAGGAGATCGCTCGTTTGGGCGTGCATACCTTTATTCGAATCGGCACTTGCGGTACGTTTCAGGATTACGTAAACGACGGAGATATCGCCGTCTTCGATTCTGCAGTACGTTTGGATGGAACATCCACTTCCTATGCTCCTATAGAATATCCTGCAGTCGCAGATCATGACGTTGTGACCGCTTGTCTGGAAGCATGTCAGAATCTGGGGCTTACCTATCACTTGGGAATCACTCGTTCCGCGGACACCTTTTATGCAAGACATCCCAGACCGGGCTCTTCTTACAAGAATTATTGGATATCGGAATGGAAACACCATTTTGAAGATCTAAAGGCGATGAACGTAGTCGCTGCGGAAATGGAGGCCAGCGTCATTTTTGTTTTAGCCAAGATCTGGGGACTTCGTGCGGGCGGGATATCCGTCGTATTGGACAACGTCCTCAAGGTTTCCGGGGAGAGCGGACAGTTTGACCCCCAGGAAGGACTGTCACACTCGGATGAATG
>JAFUBI010000175.1 GCA_017460285.1 Oscillospiraceae bacterium
CTTGTCATCGTCACATAACGAAGCCAGATCACCGTCTTTCTCATCCAAAAAACGACCAACATCTCTCATGTCAAACTTGGAGCAATCGGAAACTCTCTTGGAGAATTCCTCACTGAAGTACCCCTCTGCAGCAAGTTTCTTTGCCCCCCTTGCCATCAATTCACCCAAGTACACTCCGGATACATGCTTTTCATGAAGATGCTCGTCACGGTTTCTGCTTTCGTCATTGAGTTCAACATCGATCTCTCCCATAGGATCGAAGCCAAACCCGCCAGACTCCATATTGATACACATCTGTTTCTCTGTAAAGGAAAGCGCGTTGTGTATATTCTCTGCCTTTTCCATGTAGGCAGTATTGGTGCCAGTACCGAGAATGAACCCTATTGCCCCATCAGCTCCCGCTGTAAGTGCAGAGTACAAAACTGCGATCGTATCGTTCAAAACGTAAACAGAAAGAGGCTTTTCCACACCTCTATCTCTAAGAGCCTCGATCAACTCTTTTCCGATATAAAGCCCATCCGTATTCTCGACTTCAACTTCTTTGCTGAGATTTCCCAGGATCCTTCCTTCTCCCCCGGGAAGAGCCTGAACAGCATAGGAGAAACAGAAGGCAATCTGACCGTTCTCTCCTATCATCGGCTCAACGGCTTCAGCAAATTGAGCAAACATCTCTTTTGCAGTGATCCTACCTTCAGTCCCTGGCATTTTCAGTCTCTTCAGAGCTAGCAACTCAGGATTCCCATCCTCATCAAACTGCATTGAAGCGACACGCAGATTGGTTCCACCCGCATCCAGGACTGCAACCGGTTCACCGGCAACGATTTTCCCTTCTGCTGACATATAGGAGGGTATCATCAGCAACGATGATTCCTCTCCATTCAATCCAGCCTTCATTTCAGACAGGAACAGTTCAACCAATTCCTGTGTGTTTACGCAATCGGGATGAAGTTTAAGAGCGCGCAATGCATCCTCAAAAAACAGTTTCTTTAACATGAACATCTCCTCGATAAAAAGAGTTAATCACTGTACAACTTTAAAATCTCTCTTAAGAAAAGTATACACAGCCTCGATTGAAAAAACAAAAAAAACACAGATTGTTTTCATCAAATCATCACATTTCCTCTCTAGAATAACGAACAGATAAAGAAAAGGAGGTTTATACGGACATTTCGATCCGCAAAGACATAAAATGGATGAATTCAACAATCAAAACAATCAGGAATTGAATGCTGAGCAATCGGATAACGCTGCTTCTGAAACTGTTGTCAACCAAGAGAATGCTCAACCGGTTCAGGAAGCATCTAAGGTAGAAGACATCGTATATTTAAACGAGGCAGCCTCTGTAGACACCTTTAAAGATGAATTTGGAATTCCCAGAACAGACAACGACACCGAGAATCAGCATGGGTCAAAAGACAGTTTCAACACACATGTTTATGGAACCCCACATTCCCCGCAGGAGTCCAGACCTGTTGGAAATGTGTACGACGGTTCGGATTCATATCAAATATATGAAACATATGATACCTACGACACCAATGAAAACTACCGGACCGAACCTGCTCAGGAAGTTCCAGTCTATTCACAGGATTTCACCAAGAAGGAGACCAAGACAAAGCGTAAACGCAGAAGCGGTGTGGTATGGGCTGCTCTGCTGTGCATCATTCTCTCACTGATCAGCGGGTTTGCCGGTGCTTGGGCATATAACAAGTATTTCGCTCCTTCTAACACCTCTGTCATATATGAATCCGTGAATCCGGGCACCACTTCCGTCATCAGCGATGTGACCTCTCTCGCAGATGTCATTGACAGACTTAAACCATCCGTTGTGGAGGTGCAGACCGAAGTCGTCACCTACGGCAGTTTCTTCGGTCAGAGTTTTGCGCAAGGTGCAGGTAGCGGAGTTGTCCTGACCAGCGACGGTTATATCGTGACCAACTTCCACGTCATCAAAAACGCCAATTCCGTGACCGTAACCATGACGGATGGAAAGAAATACGATGCAACGGTCATTGGCTATGACGAAGAGCATGACGTAGCTGTCATTAAGATCGATGCAAATGACCTCACCCCTGCTGTGATCGGCGACTCCAGCACACTGCGCGTAGGTGATACTGCGATCGCCATAGGCAACCCGCTCGGCACTCTGGGCGGAACCGTCACCACAGGTATCGTGAGC
>JAFUBI010000176.1 GCA_017460285.1 Oscillospiraceae bacterium
GGAAGATCCTGCGAGGTGGAAAACAGGTTTTTCACGACCGGTTAGACAAGACGCTGTATATCACTGCTACCGACCTCATTTTTGGGGCTAAGAATGTAGAGAAAGAGACTTATACCTGTCCTAACTGCGGAAATGTCACCACTATTGGTGAACTTAGAGAAGGGTGCCCGTATTGCGGGACACACTTTGAGATGCAGGAACTCTATCCAAGGGTTGGCGGACTGTATTATGTGAAAGAGATCGGCGGCACGGAAAAAGAAGTCAAGAAAGATGTGATGCGCTACATGATCCCAGTCATTGTGGCTTTTGGAATCTTTGGACTGATCACTGTTTTGTTTGCGGAAGACCGTGGATCTATCGTCTGGCTTTTACAGAGTATTTTTATGATGGCTTTTACACTGGGTGTGGGAGCCTTTGTAGGCTATATGATCTGGGCTATCTTAAAACTGGGTTCCATTTTCTACGAAGCGGGGAAAGCGCTTCCGTCTCTTCCAGGTGTTTTGGGATCGCGGAAAAAATTCGAAACAAGAATGAAAGAATTAAGTCCGGATTTTTCCTATGATTATTTTGCGAATAAAGTCGGTACATTGGTAAAAATGATGATCTTTTCTCCAGACCCGGCATTGCTTCCTATTTGTGTCGGTGATCACATGGAGAATCCCTTTCAGGATGTTGTGGATGCGCAGTTTCGCGGTCCGGTCATTATGAAATCGTTCAAAATGGATGGGAACACAGTTCACGTTCGTGCAGATGCGGAATTTGATCTTCTTTTGACAAAGGGCTCTGTGTTCTGGAAAAAAAGACAATTCATTCCTTTGTACATGTCCAGAGATTGCTCTATGAGATTTCGGACGAATTACTCTGTGAAAAAAGTGTCCTGTCGGAATTGTGGCGGAAGTTTTGATGCTACACGCAAAGACAGATGTCCATATTGTGGCACGGAATATGATATCCGCAAGGAAGACTGGTACATAACAGGGTTTTCCCAAAAATAAAAAGAATTGCTGCTACAGGAAACGTGTTGTCCGGAGTATTGGACAGCACGTTTTCTGCGAGGGTATAGGTGTCAGCGCAAAAGAAAAATCCTGAGGATGCAAAGGACAAATCCTTTGAAAATTGCAAGAGGAAAAATGGATTTTGTTAAAATTTGGCATGTTGCGATAAGAAGTAAAGAAGAAACTGTGCAAAACGCAAAATGTTGTGGTTTTTTGTGCTCAGGCGTTGTATTTGACCACAAGATGTAGTAGTATGTATCCAATCGGTTCAGCCGATGCTTTATTTTGTGCGCGAAAAAGGAGCTTAAAGTGCAGATTGCTGGACTTCAAAAGTTGACACTTCTGGATTTCCCGGGAAAAGTGGCATGCACGGTTTTCACAGCTGGCTGCAACTTCCGGTGCCCGTTTTGCCATAATGCGAGTCTGGTCTTGGATGTGCCGTCCGATGCGTTTATGACAGAGGAAGAGTTCTTCAAATTCCTCTCCAAGCGGCAGGGGATCCTGGATGGAGTTGCGATCACTGGAGGAGAACCACTTCTTCAGCCCGGCATCGAAGGATTTCTTAAACGGATCAAGGATATGGGATTTTTAACTAAACTTGATCATAACGGCAGCAGACCCGAACTCCTTCAGAGCCTCATCGAGCAAAAGTTGGTGGATTATGTTGCCGTCGATATCAAGAACAGCAAGGAGAAATATCCACTGACGGCGGGATGCAGTTGGGCTTTCGTCAACAGGGTAGAGCAAACGGTGGAACTGTTGAAAAAAGGACTTGTTCCATACGAATTCCGTACAACAGTCGTGAAAGAACTTCATGAGAAGGAAGATTTTGAATCGATCGGTGAATGGATCGCAGGAGCGGAAAACTACTACCTTCAGAAATTTGAAGATAGTGGCGAATTGATCGAAGAGGGGTGGTCTGCAGCCTCTAAAGAAGAAATGCAGTTGTTTATGGA
>JAFUBI010000177.1 GCA_017460285.1 Oscillospiraceae bacterium
AAATGCACGTGCTTTGCCACATCTTTATCTTCTGCGCAAGCTATCGTTAAAGGAGCTGAGCGTGAACCTGGAGCAATTACAAAGTCTGTGACATGGTTTACCTTGAGTTCATGAATTATGAGTTTTGACCACGCGAAACTGATATTTAGATCGTTCATACTACACCTTAAACTGATTAATGTAATTGAGCAGCATTTGTTCTTTATTGTTTAGTTCGTTCCATTCATCTGCCATGGAGGAGCCGGCTACAATTCCAGAACCGACGTAGATATCAAGCTTGTCCTTATTAACTAAAATTCCTCTGATAAGTACGATACTTTCCTTATCAGAGTTTAATTCATACCCAAATAAACCTGAATAAAGTCCTCTTGCAAAAGGTTCTTGTTTCAAAAAATCCATCGAGGGAATCTGTGGATATCCTGCCATTGCAGGAGTCGGATGAATAAACTCAGCAAGTTGTTCAAAATCAAACTGTCTTTCAATAATTCCGTTTATTTCACATTTGAGGTGAGACACATTCGAGGGCGATATTGTAAAGGGTTTTGAAATCTGAATGTTGGAGGCAAATTGCTGCATGCGTTCAACTATGTGTTTTCCCACCAAATTATTCTCGTGGTGGTTTTTGATACTGGCTAGTTCGTCTTCTTTTCCTTTTGAGGCGGTTCCTGCTATTGCCTCTGAAATTATAGTTTGTTTATCTAGTTTAAAGAGCCTTTCTGGAGATGCACCTGCACAGTATTGCTCAGGAGAAAGACAGATGCAGTATATATAACAGTCTTTGGAATTAGATTCAAAAAAGTTTAACAAATCAACTATATCTAAGCTGTTCGTAATTTTAAACGAGTGTTTGCGGGCAAGAACCACTTTTTGTAGAATTCCACTTTTGATACTGCTCTGTACCTTGGAAAATAACTCAGAATAACCGGTTTGATCCGGAACTATTCCTATTTCTTCAATCATGGTTTTGACTGATTGCTGATTATTTCCTTCCGTGCAGGGCAGTGGGTATCCTAGAAAGGTTGTTCCATCCCGCTTTTTTATGATTACACTTTCAGGAATAATTGTTGTTTTTATGTTTTTTTCCCAGGTCGCATCGGTATTGCCATTGAACCCTTGAAGGTGTATTTTAAAGTTGGAAATGCTCCCATTTTCACCTATGGCGAAAAATTCAAAATTTCCTTTGCGATCTTTCAGATAAAATTTAGGGTAGTGTCCAATATTTAAAAAATTCTTCAATGATATTACGTCTTTCCTGTTTCTTTGGTTTACAAATTGTTTTCCGCTTAAAGTTGACCTAACTATACTACAATTGGCATATTTCAAACTCTTATAAATTTATTCAATTTAAATGAACAAAACTGAGTGTTAGCGTAATATTACGTAGTGTTTACAAACTTCATACAGTGGATTGATTAGGGGTATTTTAATCATATGCAGATTAAATCTCTAGTGTAAGTTCTTAAAAATGTGCCGTTGAATTATAATATTAGATGTATTTTGGAGATTTGAAATGAATAGATGGGTGGAAGCTGCAAGATTGAGAACCTTGCCTCTTACAGTTGCATGTATACTTCTTGGAAATGCGGTTGCGTTCAGCAATAATTGTTTCAGATTAAGCATTTTTGTACTGTCGAT
The DNA here is from genome assembly GCA_017460285.1 of Oscillospiraceae bacterium. Lineage (GTDB taxonomy): Bacteria > Bacillota > Clostridia > Oscillospirales > Ruminococcaceae > RUG11783. Next base: position 1,636 of record JAFUBI010000177.1, read on the forward strand.
TGTTACCGCATTGTTACTACAAGTTATAGCTAATTTTGCAAACGATCTCGGTGATGCACAGAAAGGAACGGATGATCATACTAGAGTAGGTCCGAAAAGACTAGTAAGTTTTGGACTTATTAGCGTGCAAGAAATGTATCAAGGAATTGCTGTGGCTATTACTGTATGTAGTATTCTCGGTTTGCTTCTTCTTTATATTTCGTTCGGCACGGACTGGTATTCGTTGGGAATCTTTGTTTTCTTTGGTGTGTGTTCAATTCTAGCAGCTCTTGGTTACACGCTCGGAAAGTATGCATACGGATATCACGGATTGGGTGATGTGTTTTCGTTTCTTTTCTTTGGTATTCTCGGTGTTCTTGGTTCCTTTTATTTGCAGGATCATTCCAATTGTTTACCACTATTGCTTCTTGGCTGTGCCCATGGGTTTTTGGTTGTCGCGGTCTTGAATGTGAACAACATGAGAGATTATCAAGGTGATAAAATCAAAGGCAAGCGTACGGTAGTTGTGAAGTTTGGTCCAAATTTTGGAACTGTTTACCATTGTTTTTTGATTATGGCTTCATTGGTCTGTTATACTTACTACGCTATCAGTAACGAAAAATACTATTCGTTTATTTTCATTGCAGGGTATGCGGTTTTGTTTTTATCGCTCCGTCGTATAATGCTAAGGAATGTCAGGAACTACAATATCGATCCGGAATTGAAGAGAACGTCTGTGGGGGCATTGCTGGTGGCTGTTTTGTTTTCTGCAGGTTTAACCTGCTAATGAGAGGATAAGATGAGTTTTGATGCAAACAAGGGACAGAACAACAGTTGCACTTTGAATTCTAAGGGTGATCAGTACGTAGAATGTACAGAATGCGGCGCTACGGCTGAAATAGGAACTGTTATACATGCTGATGATAATGTAACGCAAGGTGAAATTGTTTCTGATAATGCGGAAAAAACGTCCTCATTATATGATCGATATGTACAACTTGCAGAGAGCATTACTGATGAGGTTAATTGTGAATTTACCGATGAAAATGCTGGTAAGAATAGAAAATATTGTTTCACGTTTACCTGTACTGCAGAAAAGATGATATTTGAAATGCGAGTTCGTTCAATTAAGTAGGACTAAAGAAATCGCTATTATTCTCATCGAGTGTTATTTGAACCATTGTAGCGGGATGGAGATTCAATGGTAGGAAATATAAAACTAAGAATATTAGTGATGTTTTTATTCAGTCTGTTTTGGTCTTCGACTACTGTAGCTATCACTACATTGACAGAGTACTATGTCGAGGATTTGGAACAGATTGTTAAAAAGAAGGTTCTTAGAGTTCTTGTCGTCTATGATGGAGTTAATTATTATTTTGTAGACGGGCATCAGGAGGGATTGTCTGTTGCATTGATGAACCGGTTTAAAAAATACATCGATGAAAATTACCTCTTAAATTCAAAAATCAAATTAGATATTCAATACATCCCTGTTCCTGAAGCTCAAATATATGATATGCTCATAAAAGGAGTAGGGGATGTCGCGCCAACTTTGCTGGTTCCTAGAAAGAAAAAGATTGAGCATATATCGTATACCAAGCCCTTAATGGACGGAGTGTCGGAAGTACTGGTAACAAATAAAGATTTTCCTAAGATCAAAAATCTTAAACAGTTATCAGGTATGACAGTTTATGTAAAGAAATCTTCAAAAACAATAGATACCCTGAAATCGATTAATGTCTTTTTTGATAATATGCATATGAAACGTATCAATATTGTCAAAGTAGATAAGGTCCTTTTGGATTATGAACTAGTTGAGGGCGTTCAGAATGGAAGATTTCCTGCAGTTGTTTTAAACAGTGCAAAATCTCATATATGGCAGTGGATCTTTAACAGTGTTGTTTTTCATTATGAATATCCGTTGACTCAGGATGATACAATAAATTGGGCTGTACATTCAAATAATCAGCACCTATTGGCATCACTCAATGAATTTATCGGTAAGTATAACAGTAAGACAGATAAGGGTAGTAAACTTATTGCCTATTATCTTTATCCTCAGGCGTCTACAACTTCACAGTACGATAAATCTCATAATGTCAGCACCATGGGGCTTAAGTTCAGTGATTTTGAGCGTTACAAGTCTCTTTTCAAGAAATACGGTGAAAAGTACGATTTGGATTGGAGGTTGCTTCTGTGTCAGGCTTATCAGGAATCGTCATTAAAACAGAGTGCTAAATCAAATCGTGGTGCTGTGGGGATTTTGCAGGTATCTCCTAGTTTGGTAAAACATTTTCATAATGGGGAAAATTCCTTTGACTCCCTTGAAGGTAATATCCAGGTTGGTACTATGTATCTTCGGTACATTATCGATAATTATTTCAGTGACTTTTATCTAGATTCATATAATCAGGTGGCTTTTGCATTGGCTGCATATAATGCAGGACCCGGAAGAATCGCTTCCTTCCGCAAGGAAGCAGAAAAAAGAAATCTTGATAGCAATGTTTGGTTTGGGAATGTAGAAAAAATTGTGGCAGAAAAAGGTTTTAATGAGACTATTACATATGTTTCAAATATTCTCAAACGTTATCAAGCGTATCTTAATTCAAGTAAATCAACAAAATC
>JAFUBI010000178.1 GCA_017460285.1 Oscillospiraceae bacterium
AGTATGAAGACCCAATCCATATTTCTCGGCAAGTCTTCCCAGACCTTTGAGCAAGGGCTCAGAGCATGTGGGAGCGAATCTAGGGATAAGGATATTTTGCACTCGCCCAGACCGTTTTGCACCTGTGTGTTCACAGTGGAAGCGTTCCGTTTCCTCCAGAGACTTTCCGGTATCTTCGACATAGTACTCAGGAGAATTCATGTCCATATTGATCTTGCCGGAGAAAGCATACATGCCGCTTTCTTCCAACATTCGGAAAAACAAGTCACAGGCATCATAGTGGATCGTTGTGAAAAAGTTGGCGTGCATCGTTCCATTTTTCAGCATATCGCGGATAAGCTGCGCGTAAATCACACGAGCGTAATCCACATTTTGGAATTTTGCTTCCTGGGGGAAGGTGTAATTATTTAACCAGTCAAATAAGAGGCAGTCCATCCCAGTGCCCCTCTCTACGTACTGCGGTGCATGTATGTGGAGATCTGTAAAGGCAGGAATGAGGATACTATCTTTAAAATCGGCGATCGGTAAGCCGAGATATTCTCCAGGTAATGGTTCGTCTTGAGAGTAGACTGCTTGTATGATGCCGTCTTCGACAGCAATCGTACTTTTGGGCTTGACTTCAAGGTGTTCTGGCGAGGAAGGGTTAACAAGGGTTCCGCGGAAAAGAGAGATGCTCATGTTTACCTCCGAATATATCTGGTTATAAAAAAATCATAACAGGGATCGATCTTTTCCCGCAATTAGAAAAGGATAAAGGAAAAACGCAGAGATTTGGGCATATCGACAAGAACACCCGCCCCAGGTGAGGCGGGTGTTGTAAATCGGATTAGATTTCAAAGAGATCTCTTGGGAAGTTGGTGAGGGATTCTGCACCATCTTCTGTGACGAGGATCATATCTTCGACGCGCATGTAACCCTCGTTGGGGAAGAACATCTTTGGCTCTGAGCAGAATATCATGCCTGGCTGGAGGATCAAATCGGATTCATAAGTCAAGAAGGGAACTTCATGTACTTCCGAGCCAATGTGATGCCCATTTCCTCCAAGTTCCTCGCGTTTAAAACGAAGATACTCATAGTAGCCAAGCTCTTCAGCTTTATCGCAGATATAGGAATACAAATCGCCAAAACGAGTCACGCCAGGCTTGATCTGGCTTATCATGTAACATTCAGCAGCCTGCAACGCCTCATATCCTTTTTTGACCAATTCTGGAGCTTTCCCGTAATACACGGTTCTGCCCCAATCGGAGCAGTAACCCTGATCCATATATCCGATATCAAAGGCGACCATGGTTCCCGGGACCAGTTTGCGTTCCGGCTCGAAAGGTTCGATGGCTTTGGCATTATCGGTATTCCGAGTCTTGAAGCCACAAGTGGGAGGGAAAGACAGATCCTGAATGCCATGCGTGAGACCATAGTCGATGATGCCTCTCTCAGCGTCGAACATGGTCATACCTTCCCTCATATGATTTACGACATACATGACAGCGTCGTCTGTAAATTTTGCCAGATAGCGCATCTGTTCGATTTCTTTTTCGTCCTTGATACGGCGGATGTCATCGAAGAGCGTCTCGACATTTGTCGTGATGATCTCGGGATCAACTTCCTTTAAAGTGCGGATGAACCAATCGTCACAGTCTCTTCCGATCCCGATCTTCTTTCCATCTATGATGTGACGCAACTCGTCTTCGAACTGATCCATATAACTTACGACCACTTCATTTTTAGTAGTGTCAAAATGATCTTTGACGGAAGGAATCGTAAGAATGGTAGTTTTTCCCTCACGATTCATGTATATCATGCATTCTGGGATAATATGAGAACCTGCCACTGGGACATCGAGATTAAAGCAATATCTCTGCCAAAAATAGGAGGTGCACTCAGACAGATACTGGAAACTTGCGCCTCCTGCGAACAGGATCCCGTCCAATCCTGTTTTTAAAAATTCGGCATAGCATTTTTTTCTTCTTTCACTAATATACATAGGATCCCTCCAATAAATATTTTTTTAGAGTATAGCACTTTTCAAAGGACGAGAAAAAAGAAGAGAGGTCAGGATTAAGTCCTGACCTCCGAAAAATGGATATATTCTATTGAAAATTCTTTGCTACACCGAGAGCGACTTCCATCATTCTTGTAAAGGAGTTTTGTCTCTCTTCTGGGGTGGTCTCCACTTGGGTGACCAGGTTGTCACTGACAGTCAGAAGGCTTCCTGCCATCTTTCCTGCGACATTGGCATTATGGAACAAAGCATAAGATTCCATTTCTGTGCAGATGCAGTTGTACTCACCGACTGCCTTTGCAACACGCGCGCCTTGGACTTCCGGCTGGAAATAGAAGACATCGCTGGAAAGAGTGCGACCTTCTGTGAGTTTGTAGCCCAATTCCTTTGCGGATTGGCGCAGCATCTCATTAAGTTCGGCGGAAGGATACATTACTCGCTCATCCACACCAGCTTGCTCTCTTGCATAGGTGCTCTCCGAATAAGCACTGTCACAAAGAACGACGTCATAAACATCGAGGGTGGGGGTCATTCCGCCGGTGGAACCGATGCGGATAATAGCTTCAACATCATAAAAATGGAACAGTTCGTAGGAATAGATGCCGATCGTTGGAATACCCATTCCGGATCCCATGACACTGACGCGATTTCCCTTGTATGTGCCGGTAAAGCAATACATACCGCGGACGTCATTGACCACTTCTACATTTTCCAGATAAGTATCAGCGACCATTTTTGCGCGAAGAGGATCGCCAGGCATCAAGACGAGTTTAGCGATCTGACCTTTTTGAGCATTATTGTGAGGAGTTCCCATAGTTGATTTCCTTTCTGATTCTTTTTGCAGATAGTTTAGGACATACATCTCATAATATGATTTTACCAAAATGGGGGTATAATGAATTGTAGAACCTTATATATTCTTTTTGTACAAGTTGCCCATAAGGAGATCGTGATGTTTTTGGCAATAGGAATGATGTTAGCGTGAGATACGCCTGAAAGGAGGGATCAATGGGAAAGGTAGCGGTATTTGGCAGTTTTGTCGTTGACTTAATGGCAAGAACTCCTCATTTGCCTGAACCGGGAGAGACTGTTCGAGGATCAATGTTCCGAATGGGTGCTGGTGGGAAAGGATTTAACCAGGCAGTCGCAGCGCACAAAGCAGGTGCGGATGTCACAGTTATCACAAAACTTGGCAAAGATGCTTTTGCAGATATCGCTTTATCAACGATGAAGCAACTTGGCATGGATGACAGCAGAGTTCTTTTTTCGGAAAGTGATCCTACAGGAGTGGCGCTCATAACTGTGGATGAGGTCACAGGGCAGAACGAGATCGTTGTCGTACCAGGAGCTTTGAATAACATCCCTGAGGAAGAAGTCTTGTCTTTCACAGATGTGATCCGTGAATCTCAGTATTTGCTTCTCCAATTGGAGATCGATCTAAAAGCGGATCTTTTTGCCGCAAAACTCGCAAAAGATGTTGGCTGTAAAGTGATCCTCAACTCTGCCCCCTTCGCTCCAATCAGCAATGAATTCTACTCTAACTGTTATATGGTCACTCCAAACGAGGTGGAGGCAGAAGAACTGTCTGGGATCAAGGTGATCGATGATTTGTCTGCGAAAAGTGCTGCAGATTTCTTCCACTCAAAAGGTGTTCAAGTGGTGATACTGACTCTGGGAAACAAAGGAGTTTTTCTATCTGATGGATCTGTTCAAAAAACGATTCCTGCTTTTTCAGTCAATGTCCTAGATACAACAGGAGCAGGTGATGCCTTTAGCGGTGGCTTGTTGGCAGGACTTGCAGAGGGCAAGGATCTTGAAGAAGCGATCCGATTCGGACAGGCAACGGCAGCCTTATCTGTCCAGAGATTGGGGACAACACCTGCAATGCCCTGGAGGAAAGAGATCAATGCCTTTCTTAACGAGAATTGAGAGTTTCACTTACTGAAAAACAGCGCACTGGTTCGCAATGGCGTGAACTAGTGCGCTGTTTTGAGATTTAGTCAAAGTTAAGACAGCAATGAGAATTGAGGGTCGATCCAACTTTCCTGCTTCGCGTCATGAACGGTATCATCTTTATTGAGGTGCCCAACAAGCAAGGGGGAATTCGGGTCATGGGCTTCTCTGTTTTTTCGGACGGTATCCGCATCATAATTGGCATAGCAATAGCGGCACATGTGACCGCAGGTATTGTATGCTCCGATATCACCACTGAGGTAGCAGACACAAGTTTGTCTGGATGGTGTATATCTTGGAACAGACAGCTTTTGATGGATCGCTTTTTCGTACAAGGCTATCGTCATGCAACCGCTGCAATCCGCACCATACTTCTCCAATTCTGTTCCTTCAGCGCATGGGCGGATCGTCATACCGTAACTGCGACCGATCTCGATCATGGACTTTCCTAAAAGAAGTCTGTCCTCATGGGAAACTTCTTTGACCTCGGGAAAATTCTTCTTAGTCTTTTGGTATAGATCAATAAAACTAATGACAACGGTTTCGGTGTAGCCGGAAAGAGTTCTTGCCATATATTCAAAAGCTTTGAGATGCCGCTCGACAGTCCATTCATTGCTTATGAAGATCGGATCATATCGCCAACCTATGCTGTCAACTCCGACGAGATCGGACAATTGTTTAAAGGTTTCAAGCATCTGCAATTTGTTTGGTACATAAGGTTCTATATCCTTGCCATACGGGGTGATCGTTACATACCAGTATTGCCCAAACGGTTTTAACAGATGCATATACTGAAACATAGGAGCAGGATTCTTTGTGCAGAAGCCTATGATATCTACCACATCAGGAGTCAACGCATATTTGGTGATGCTTTTGGGATTGTAAGGATTGCGCACAAGCACATAGCCTTCTATTAAGCGGTTTGCAAACCACTGAGAAAAGAAAGCTGGGATATCTGTGCGTTGACCTGTATTGATAATCATCGAGAACTCCTGTGATAAATCCTGTAACAATTATACTGGAAAGGAACAATAAATAGCGAATATAATCGTCTTAGAACACGAAAGAGGGACAAGCAATGCTTACGATTCAAATTCGATATACCGGACAAAACGGAAATGCCATGCAGTTTGCAGGAGAAATGATGTCCTCAGGTACAGTGGAGAGGATCCGTTCAGAGGAGGGAAATCTTCGTTATGAGTATTACCAGAGTTATGAGGATCCCGAGACTGTGCTTTTGATCGACAGTTGGAGAGATCAGAGAGCCCTGGATGAACACCATGCTTCTCCAATGATGGGAGTTATAGCTGCTCTTCGTGAAAAGTATGATCTCCATATGACTGTAGAACGTTATGAGTCTTTGGACGAGAACAAAGAGGATCAGGCGTTCATCCGCACATAGTGAGGGAAAATAGCACCGGA
>JAFUBI010000179.1 GCA_017460285.1 Oscillospiraceae bacterium
ATAGACATCTGCCACCTCATTGATAGCGTTCATAAGAGAATAGAAATGATCCTCTATATCAACATTTTCCTCGCGGTGTGCAGAAACCAAAATGTACTTTTTAGGCTCAAGCCCTAATTCTGAAAGAACCTCACTATGGTCAATCTTCTCCATATTCTTAGAGAGGACCTCTCGCATAGGTGAACCCGTGACATAGATCCTTTCTTTTTTTATGCCCTCAGATAGTAGATACCTTCTACTATGCTCCGTATAAGGGAGATTAATATCGCTGATATGATCCACGATCCTTCGGTTTGTTTCCTCAGGCACATTTTCGTCAAAACATCTGTTTCCTGCTTCCATATGGAAAATCGGAACTTTCAGCCGTTTGGCAGAAATAGCGGATAAAGCAGAGTTCGTATCCCCAAGAATCAGGAGAGCGTCCGGTTTTTCTTTTAAAATGACCTCGTAACTCTTGGCGAGTATATTTCCCATTGTTTCCCCAAGTGTGCTTCCAACTGCATCCAAGTAATAATCCGGCTCAGGAACACCAAGATCTTCAAAAAAGATCTGGTTCAAAGTATAGTCATAGTTTTGTCCTGTATGTACCAAAATGTGATTAAAGTACTTATCACACGCCTTTATTACTTCGGAAAGACGAATAATCTCCGGTCTTGTTCCGACAACAGTCATCACCTTTAATCTAGAAGGAACGCTCATAGAATCATACCTCTTCGTAATAAGTATCCGGATTCTCCGGATCGAATATCTCATTCGCCCATATTAACGTGACAAGGGTTTCAGTTTGAGATGTATTGATGATATTGTGGGTATATCCAACAGGGATATCTACAATCTCAGGTTCATCCGCAGTAACATGATATCGAATAACTTTATCTGTACCTAGTTTTCTAAAACAAAGATCTGCTTCACCAGCTACAACCAAGAATTTCTCCACCTTTGTATTATGCCAATGATTTCCTCTGGTAATACCAGGAACAGTCGTTGAAACAGAGAATTGTCCTATTCCTGCATTTTTAAAGAACTCGGAAAATGCTCCCCGATGGTCCGCATGTTGAGTTAATTTATAAGAAAATGCATTTTCAGGCAAATAACTTAAATATGTTGAATATAAGCATTTTCTGATTCCCGTCAAATCATTGACGATGAGTGTGTCTTTACACGAGTGAAACTCCCTTAATGTGGAAACTATATCTCCTAGCGTGATGTTATAAGTCGGAAGTGGGACACAAAAACCATCTTCATTTCTAACAACTTCACCACGAATAGAGCCTAGAAGGAGATTGACAACGTCATCAATATAGATTAGGTTCATCATCCGATTGGGATCGGATATGAATACTTCCTCATCTCTCGCAATGTTATAGCAGAATGTCGCGACAGCACTATTGTAATTGGGTCTACACCATTTTCCGAATATATTAGGCATACGCCATATATAAACCGGTACATGATTCTTCTCAGAGAAAGAGAATACCAGGTTTTCCGCATCCAATTTACTGACACCGTACGGATTGTCTAACGCAGCCTGAATAGAGGATGTCATAGCTATAGGAACAGGTTTCGCTTCTAATACTTCGAGAAGATGCTGAGTAAAATCCCTATTACCTTTCGCAAACTCAGATTCCGTCTTAGGTCGATTGACACCTGCCAGATGAATAACAAAGTCACATTCTTCCGCCCATTTCCTAAGTTGATCTTCCGTAGAATCGATATCGTACGAAAAAACCTCATAATCAGTACGGAACTTGAGATTTGTCACGAGGTTTCTTCCCACAAAGCCATTTGCACCTGTAACCAGTATTTTCATCGTTCTACCTCAAACTCAAACGTTCCACAACTTCCTGAAAACTAGGTTGCTTAAGATCCTTTGCAGAAAGCAGATAATCACAGTCAATTTCAGGCCATTCAACTCCAATATCCTTATCATCGTATCGGATCCCCAACTCATCAGTAGGATCATACAATCTCGTACACTTATAGCAAAACTCTGCTTCTTCTGATAACACTAAAAAACCGTGGGCAAATCCTTCCGGAATAAACAATTGACGTTTATTCTGCTCAGAGAGTACTTCACCATGACATTTTCCAAATGTTTGACTTCCTTTCCTCAGATCAACACCAACATCAAAAACCTCTCCCTTGATGCAACGAACGAGTTTTCCTTGAGGATTGTTGACCTGCATATGAAGCCCTCTCAATACCCCTTTACGAGATTTTGACTGGTTATCCTGGACAAACACATAATCATAACCTGCATCTTGAAATGCTTTTTGATTGTATGTTTCCATGAAATATCCGCGTTGATCCCCGAATACTTCTACATCCACAACGAACATGTCTTTTATCTCTGTTTCATGAAAGAAAAACTTTCCCATAATATCATCTCCTGAATATCAAGAAAAATGTCCTTAACATTATTGATAAATCAGCCCACCAGGAAAAATGAAGCAAATAATCCAGGTTAATAGCCATCTTCTGCGGCAAGATCTCTTCAACGTAAACCTTATCAGCGTCTTCGGCACCAGCGATCTGTTCTGCTTCATCTCGAAACCTGATACTTGCTTCCGATGTTATTCCCGCAGGTAGCAAAAGAGTGGCTTTCATCTCATCTGAATACTGTTCCACATATTTCTGAACTTCCGGTCTGGTCCCGACAAAAGACATATCTCCAGAAAGAACATTGAACAACTGCGGTATCTCATCAAGATGAGTCTTCCGAATCACCTTCCCAACCGGTGTAATGCGGGAATCTCCTCCTGTAGTTACCAAAGGTCCAACCTTGTCTGCATCAACAATCATGGAGCGGAATTTATATATACGAAACTCTTTCCCATAAGAAGTGATTCTCTTCTGTCTGTAAAAAACAGGACCAGGCGATCCAAGTTTTACGGCAACTGCTATAAAGAGCATCAAAGGCGACAAAACTATGATGAGGATGAGGCTAAGGAAGATATCAAAACAACGTTTTAAAACTAATGAAGCCCTATGTCTGTTCAGCGCTTCGTAATAGGGCTTTACTGCTTCGATTCTTATCGATTCCGGAAGTTGTTCAAAACTGAGCGGAATCATTCCATAACCTCCAAAACAGCTTTAGATAACTGCTCAATAACATACTTACACTGATCATCCGTCATTCTGCTGAATAGAGGTAGCGTGATCATGTTTTCAAAACGTTTAAAAGCGTTCGGATAGTTCTCGATAGTAAAACCCATGTTCTTATAAGCCGTTAGCATAGGCAATGGCTTATAGTGCACATTGGCAGATACACCGTTCTCAGCCATTTTTCTGATGATCTCGTTTCGCTGC
>JAFUBI010000180.1 GCA_017460285.1 Oscillospiraceae bacterium
GTAGAGGGACTCTCTTTTGCGCCTGGGCACGCATGGGATTTTATTTGGGATCAGGCGAATCGATATCCAGGAGAATTGGAGATCGTTGCGGTTGGTCCGCTCACCAATATTGCTATTACTGTGCTCAAGCATCCAGATATCGTACAGTTTGTAAAACAGGTCGTTGTCATGGGCGGGGCAGCAACCACCGGAAATGTAACTCCATATGCCGAGTTCAATATATGGCAGGATCCCCATGCAGCAAATATCGTCTTGAATGCTGGTTTTGATCTGACTTTGGTGGATCTGGATTGCTGCTATACGGCGTATTTGGACAAAGAAGATCAGAAGACCGTGCTGGAAACTGTTAAGAGCACCTCAATTGCTGACCTGATCGAAGGGTTTGCGCGCTTTGAGGAGGAAAACTTAGCTGCTTTGGCTCGAAGTGATGAACTTCTGGAACAGTTCAGTAATCGTTATGTTATGTGTGACCCTACTGCTGCTGCGATTTGTATTGATCCATCGATCGCGGAGACAGTCGATAAGCATGTTATCGTAGATGTTGACGGCAAACTAACGATTGGACAAACAGTTGTGGATTGGTTTGGATTTACGGGAAGACCTAACGTCCATCTTGCGAGACGCGTCGACCGAAAGAGATTTGTTGAATTGTATTTGAACTGCTTGAGATCCTATCGAAGGGAGGAACTGTAATGGCTAAGATCCCAGTATGGATGGATGTAGACACAGGGTTGGACGATGCACTTGCACTCCTTCTAGCATCCAATTGTAAAGATGTAGATATCCTTGGAATATCTACAGTTTTTGGAAATCAATCATCGGATAAGACCGCTTACAACACTCTTAAGATGTGCGAGTTCCTTGGGATATCAGTTCCCGTGGCAGTTGGCGCAAGGAAAGGGCTTTTAGAGCCTGAGATCGACTACAGCAAAGGGTTGGAGATGGATGTTCACGGAGCAGATGGACTTGGTAATATCGGGGAAAGGCTTCCTGAACCCAAACTAAAGCTCTCCGATCTCACTGCTGTGGATCTCATGGCAGAAAAGATATCAAAATGTCACAAAAAAGTCACGATTGTAGCGACAGCCCCTTTGACGAACATCGCAATTTTCCTCCTCAGTTACCCGGAATTGGCGGAGAAGGTCGAGCAGATCTTATTCATGGGCGGTGCGATGTATGGCGGAAATATCAAACCTACGGTGGAAGCGAACATCGGGCACGATCCGGAAGCTGCTGCGATCGTGATAAACAGCCCCATTCCGAAGGTAATGTTTGGACTGGATGCAACCATGCAATGTTTTATTACGGATGAAGAGCGGAATCAGATGAAAGAGATCGGTGGAAACGTCGGTGCTTTCCTGTGCGATTCACTGGATCATTATGCGATGTTGTATCAGACGATTGCTGGGCTTCCAGGAGCGGTGCTTCACGACTCACTTCCTATGGCATGGCTTGTTGACCCAACAGTCGCAGAAGTAAAAGAATTTCCGGTTGAAATTGAATTGACGAATGGCATAACAAAAGGTTGTACAGTGACAGATGTTTGGAACAGAGAAGGAAAAAAAACAAATGTTAAGGTCGCGATTTCTGCCAAAAGAGAACAGTTATTGAAAATGCATTTTGATGCATTAACAAAATTTGCCTGAAGCAAGAAAAATAAAGCAGAAAAGCCTTTCTTTCAAGA
>JAFUBI010000181.1 GCA_017460285.1 Oscillospiraceae bacterium
CAGGACAACCTTCTCCAAAATATGCCTCTGTTGCCATATTTTTTCTTCCGTGACTACCGATCATCTCCTGGGCCCTGTTGTATTCATCTTCCGTTACAATCGCAGGGTGCATATCCGGGATGATAATCCATTCCGATCTGCTGTTGCCAACCGTTTCCTTCCTGCACGGTCTTAGGAACTGTCGATAAATAACTAATGCATTTCCCCGCGTGGATATACCGTGTAATTCCAGTATCCACAAAACTCATTTTGCGTTATATTTAACCCTGATAATTCCTCATCAGTAACCCTTATTCCTGTTTCATAGTTTGCCCAATCAATGTTACATTTTACACTTAAACCTGTTTGGGTCGTTGTATTGCTTATTAAACTTACTATTGTTGCTAATGAGTCTAGCGGATGTCCTCTCCAATTCTTGCTGATTTGACTAAAAAGCCTGTGCTCTATTTTGTTCCACTTGGAAGTTCCCGGCGGAAAGTGAGATACTTCTATCGGAATTGATAATTCATCAGAAAGCCCTTGGAGTTGTACTTTCCACAGTTTGCAACGACTTCCGTTGCTGCCTCCACCATCAGCGGTGATGTATAATCTGCCAACATTGGGAAATCTATCGCAGCCCATATAGTACCACCAGTTTCTAATGGAATTAACTGCAAAAGCTGCGGTGTCATGCGTGACTCCGATGTTAACATACCCTTCATTGTTTAGGATATCATACACACCATATGGTGCTGCTTTTCCTTTTTCGGGCAAAGGAAAGTCATGATCCAAAACTGCTATTGGAGTGCCTGTCGGTCGATACTCTGATCCGTTGTTTTTAAAATCTCCAATATTCTCTTTTTTCTTGCAGTCTATGGAGATGACTGGCTGATTATCATTCAGATATCGTATAGCAGTAGAATTAATGTGTTTGAACTGTCCATCGCGATCTGGTGATTGTTTGCCAACCTGTTTTAACTTCTGATTCTGTTGTAGGCTGTACCCTAATTGTTTTAATAGATCACCAACTTTGTCGTGCTTTATTTGGTATCCTTCATTTTGAAGTTCCTCTGCCAGGTTCCTTAAACTTTTGGTAGTCCACCTTAGAGGATTTTCGGGATTCCCATACGTTTCAGGATCCACAAGCCGTTCAAGAGCGTCGAGAATATCCGGATACAAAGTGAGGATTGATTTCCGCCCTCCACCCTCTTTGCGGATTCGAGTTGTGTTATTAATATGATCAGGGAACACATAGTTAGGATCTTTTAGTTCCTTGACACCAATTGAAATAGTATTCCTGTGCACACCAGATATAGCGCTGACCTCAGTAATCCCTCCCCGTCCTATTGAGATCGCTTCGGATGCAAGATACTTTCTCAATTGACTTTCATTAAGAAATCTTACGTTTGTTTTGATTCTTTCAACATCTGCTTGTTTCATGGTATCATTATACCACAGTTACTTATAATGCACAAGTTATTTATCGACAAATCCTAACCCATCGTCAATCCTCTCCCACCAGATGTACCGTCCGATATACATGTCCCGTTGCAGGCAGGAACTTCTCTATTACATCCCCGGTCTTCATCTTAAGGCTCGATGTGCACACGCAGGGATGACAGTCAAGACTCTCTCCCTTCAGCACATCCTCGTCTATCAG
>JAFUBI010000182.1 GCA_017460285.1 Oscillospiraceae bacterium
CGTTATACTCATCTTGCGTAAACTCCTTTCTGATTGGTGTCAGCAACTTAATCTTACAGGTTTTACGCTTTTGGGGGAACGGCTAGCCGTTCCCCCAATTCTTATATTTGAACTTTTTGCCTACTCAAACTTTACACTATGTACTGAGTGCGAGGAATCTTGCTTCAATGGCTCACCAATCTGAATCCCAGTCGGTATCTCCGCTGTCCCAGGAATCGTAATCGTAATTAGAAGAACTAGATGATTTGTTTTCGTGCAGTTCTTCCCAGATATCCGAATCCTTGAAGTCCTCTACTCCCCAGTCCGAATTCCATTCCTCTCCAACAGAATAGTATTCATAGTTATCACTTGGAAATTCGTCAACTTCATACCAGTACCCATAATCGTTGTAATCGTCATAATAGTACCAGTCTGTCCCATAGTGATAATAGACATCTCCATCACCTGTGCTGTAATAACCGTCCTTCCTATGCTGAATAATAGAAAATGCAGCAAATATGCCAGATAGTAATAGAGAAATTATGATGACAAGAATCGGAACAAGAAGTCTCGATTTTTTTATCGACTGACGTTGCTTTCCTGATCTGGATGAATTAGACGCATCTCCATCCGGATAGATACCTCTTTTGTGGCACTCGTCAAGCAGTTTTAAGAACAGTTCATTTACAGCAAATGCTTCATCAGGGCCTTGGTATCTTATAGCACGCTGTCCATTGGCTTTGTTTTTATATACTATAAATTCGTTGCCTTCCTGGTAGATTCCGAAAGCCTTCGGTTGACGATAATCTTCGCCAATGAAAAAACGCATTCTTGGCAATGGCATACCGCGCTCTGCACAGTATTCCCTTAGTTCTTCTATTGTTTTCGGCAGAAATATCGTGCGTTCTGTATCTTTATCGTAGTTCTCATTCGGTGCTCCGCAAGTTAAACAATGTTTATTCGTCGATGAGACAGTTGAGCCGCAGAATGGGCATTTACTAGTAGACGCCATTTTAATTCCTCTTATTTATGAATTATTTCAGTTAATTCTCTGTATTTGCAGCAGTTCTTCTGATGTATATGGTTATCATGCCTCCTTGCACAACCATTATGCAAATAACTTTGTCATTTTTCAAATGATAAGAGTTGAGATCTTTGTCATTTTTAGGATGGCGCCAATTGCAATCTATGCCAATTTTAAACCTATAAATGAGAATCTGTAGCAAGGCTACGATTTTGCTATCCCTTCTTCTCTCCGCCACCTCACGATATTCAGGCTTGGGAGTCGCTATCAGGCTCGTTGGCAACTACGCTCCTTGTGGACTTTCACCACAAACCGACGGCATGCCCTTCGTACCTAAGAAAACGGGCTACCAAGAAAGGCAGCCCGCTTAATTTCAAGAACCTATGCAATGGTACTATATCATAAAGCTAAACGAATAGTTTGTATTCCTACAGTTTCCTTATTCGATACTCTCCAGATCCACGCCCTTTGTCTCTGAAACCTTTGACACTTTTGCCGTTCGCCTAGAACTTGCGTCGGCTCCAATGCTACTTTTATCTGATATGCACCTCTACAGGTATTTTGACCGCAGAATCTCCATCGCTTCTTCCATAGTTAACTGCAATCCCAGCTGCTCTGTTCTTACAGATTCTGATACCACTTCGGTCAAAAATACCTCTATGCTTTCATGGACAAGCCCCTCGGTCTCTATGTTTTCTTCCGGATCTACAATCTGAAGAAGTCGGAATACATCATTCTTGTGCTTCTTATAATCGCGTTCATTGACGTGCTCTCCGTTTGCCTTTCTTCTCTTTAGATCAACCCAGGCATACATTTTGAAAGGAATAACATGATCAGCGTCTAAAACACTGATATCATCGACCACTCTCCGACCTTTTAACATAAAATCGTAAAAATCATCGTTCAAGAGAATTGCCGATAAACTGGAGGTATCATCATCTATGTGAATCGGTATGATTCCTTCGTCGATCTCAAGATCGTATCCAGGTTTTCTTGAAAACAACTCGATCATCACGGGATAACCCGAAGCAGGCTCTGTGAATCTGTAAAAGTGCATTTTATCACTGTTCTTCCAGCCACACTTGTACTGTCCTTTTCTGATATACTCCCAGAAAGTTTTTGCAAACTCTTCCTTTTTATCCTCCAGGATCAAAACCATATCGATATCTTTCGTCAGCCTGAAATCGATGTCAGCTTCAGCCATAAGAATATCGCATGCCGCTCCGCCTATAACTGTGTAACAGTCTTCAAATCCTCTGAATTTCTCTTTGAAAGAGTCAATTCCCTCTACCATCTATATTCCTCCAAAAAGCTTTGCAGTTCACCTTCAACACGCTCATCCGCATTATCTGACAGACTCATGGCAAGTGATACAGGATCCACTTCACCATTTAGGGCAAATAATCCCGGATCATATTTCCAAAGTTCTATTCTGCTCGCTTTTGTATTGTCTTGCCATCTTGTATCCATATCT
The DNA here is from genome assembly GCA_017460285.1 of Oscillospiraceae bacterium. Classification (GTDB taxonomy): domain Bacteria; phylum Bacillota; class Clostridia; order Oscillospirales; family Ruminococcaceae; genus RUG11783. Next base: position 2,478 of record JAFUBI010000182.1, read on the forward strand.
TTAAGCACACTCACAATTTCACTGCCTTTATATATAGCATATGTATTCTCACCCGGTGCAGCAAGCATACTGTATCTGCTCAGCATCGTTTCTCCGGCAATAAAGAATTCTTTATCTGTTGTGATCTCTGCATGAAGCACTTTCTGGATAGGGTTTATAAGATGATCTTTTGCTGTTTCAAACAACTCATATCCCTTAAAAAGGGGGATCATCCGTATCTCTTTTCCTGAGCGCTCCTCCCTGATTAGACCCATCCGCTTGAGTTGTTCTGAAGCTCTGGTAATAGATGTCTTCGTCAATCCCAGATCCTCTGCAGCCCACATTTTGATAAAAGAGTCATTATCACTGTGATATAGCAGATAAAGAAACAGGCATTGTGTCGCAGGCATCATTTTGTCAGTAGCAACAGTCATTTTCTTTTTAAAAGAATTGCTTAGCATTACTCCCAGAAAAGGCATATATATCTGATCCGGTAATGAAACAAACGGAATCTCCTTTGATATCAGTGCATCTCTTTGCACTCTTGTAAGACTATCAAAATAATAAGCCACATTGAGACTTGACTTTTCTATATACTGGACAAGCTGTTTCTTAAGTGCCACAGCACCGAATTTTTCCTTATCAGATATCGTAACTATCATAAAAGAAACTTCACCCATAACAGCATTATAGAAAGCTCTTTCTGATGTCATGTATAAAGGCAAACCACTCATTTTTATTTGTTCCAAACGGCAGTTTATACCAAAAGCATTCTTTAAAGCATCTTCCAGCATATCATTACCTCGATAACATTATTTTTTATATAATAACATGATTGATGTTATTGTACAATAATTATGTAATCATGAATCTCTCCGAATTCCAAAAGCAAGTTCATCATAATTCTGATTGCAAAAAGAACTGCCTTAGTCGGAGACAGACAGTTCTTCTCATTATTTACGTGTATTGTTTTATGTTGGAAATTTAGTCCGTGCTCTTACGATGGATCGAGACGAACTGTATGTGAATTCTGCTTCTCCACTCCACAAGATAGAACCAATAATGATATAAACAAGGATATAAATGCCGCATGATACGCGATTCATGGGTAAGCGTAAAACGTAGAGTCGGATTTTAGAACCGGCTCTATTTCTTTATACTCCAATATATAAGTTGCGAAGGATCCGTGGACCGCCAAAAGTTCGGGAAAGTCTCGGAGACTTCCGGAAAATGCCATACAGTATAGGGTAAAACCAGTAAAATGCATATGACGGCGTAGATTAGACCATGGAAACGGAGATAATAGACCACCTCGACGGAGTGAAATAAACTGTACCCAGGAAAATGGACACCAAAGGATTAGACTGCCCTGTTTAGTGGACAGGAAATTAGACGAGAAACCCCGTTTGGTGGACAGTATCTTGGGTCTTTTAGTAAGATGTATCCAGATTCAAAGGACGGAAAGGGTCGGATTACATGAGTCTGGATTCGTTAACAGAAGAAGAGGTTAAATACCTCTCAACAAACCCGTATATTCAATATGTATCAACGGGATCCGTGCGCTTTACGCCAGAATTTAGAGAATTCTTTTATCAAGAAAAACAAAAAGGAAGAAGCTCACGCGAAATTCTCCGGGAAAAGGGAATCAATCCTAATATTCTAGGGGATAGAAGGATACGCAATCTCGCATACTTGGTAAAAAAAGAACACGAGAGAGAGTCATTCAGTCAAGAGGATATTCCTTCCTCCAAAGAACCATTGGAAACATCGCTTGAAGAGAAAATTAAAATTCTAGAGCACCGGCTAGCATATGCGGAACAAGAAGTGGAGTTTTTAAAAAAACTGCGAATGGCAGATTTGGAGGCTCAGAAGGAATGGGAATCCAAGCACCGGCAGAAGTAAAATTCTCCATAATCCATGAAGCAATCAGAAAAGATAACAACCAGCTAAACATCGGCTATATGTGTGAAGTCGCCGGAGTGTCACGTTCCGGATATTATGCTTGGGTTGCTGCAGCGGACAAACGAAACGCCCGAGATGAACAAGACAAGAATGATTTTCTCCAAATATTAGAGGCATATAAATTTCGGGGATATGCAAAAGGGGCAAGAAGCATATATATGAGGCTCCTCCATTTAGATCCTCCCGTTCGTATGAACATCAAAAAGATACGACGTTTAATGCATAAATACGGTCTGTTTTGTCCTATCCGCAAAGCAAATCCATATCGAAGAATAGCCGCAGCACTAAAAACGAGTAATTATGCCCCCAATATTGTGAATCGAGATTTTGTTTCCAGGGGTCCAAGAAAGGTGTTGTTAACAGATATCTCTTACCTGTTCTTCAAAACAGGACGCTGTTACTTGTCCACCATTCTGGATGCTTGCACACATGAGATCCTTGCTTATAAAGTGAGCCTATCTCTCATGGTGGATTTTGTTTTGGAAACCGTTGACTCACTTATTGCTGAGCATGGTGCGGAACTTGACAACACAGCAATAATCCACAGCGATCAAGGTGCACATTATTCAAGTTATGCTTTCATTCAAAAACTTCGAGATGCACAGTTTGTGCAATCTATGTCGCGACGTGGGAATTGTTGGGACAATGCGCCGCAAGAAAGTTTCTTTGGTCATATGAAGGATGAGATAGCTGATATTATTGCTTCCTGTGTTTCGTTCAATGACGTTCTCATCGCCGTCGATGACTGGATGGACTATTACAATAAGGATCGTTATCAATGGGATCTTCTGAAGCTTTCTCCTGCGGAATTTAACCAGTATCTTCATACCGGTGTATATCCTCTGCCGAGCTACGAAGGAAAGAAGAACTGAAATGGGGCTCTGCCCCAAACCCCGAGGTTTATCGCTTCTGTTTCCGGGAGGCAATAAAAGAAGGCAGCGTAATTACTCCACTGCCTCCCGCAAACTCAATACAGCGCTCGTGTCGCTCCTCAGCGTTGCACTATCCTCTGTATTGACAAAGCAGTTTCAGCATAACATGGTCGGTTACGCATTAACAGCGTCTAAAATTATTTTGTCCTTGACATGGGGTACACTTCAAAAAGATGTTGCCTTGCTGTTAGTCAGTGTCATGAAGCAACAGACAAAGACTAAAGGAAAAGCTCGTCTGACATCCATGCTGAGGTCCGGCAAAGAATTGAAGGTGTTTACCCTTCCACAGAAAGATCTTCAGAAGTTCACACAGCAGGCAAAGAGATACGGTGTCCTGTACTGTGTGCTACGGGAGAAGAACAACAAAAACGATATGACGCCTGTGGATATCATTGCGAGAGCAGATGACGCATCCAAAATACAAAGAATCGTGGAACGCTTCCAGCTTGGCACAATCGACAAAGCTACCGTTATCGGTGAAGCTCAGAACCGTATCGCGGAACGCGAAGAACAGGCTAGAAATGAACCCGAACGTACTCCAGGCGAAAAGATCACGGAGGAAGCGATCCGTAAGGAAACACAAGCGGAGGAAAACCCTTCTATAGCAAAGACAGACAAAAGCCCTCTGTCAAAGCTAAACTCAGAAAACTCGGAGCGAACTGATAAGGGTAGATTCGATGACCCGCCTGAACGGCCTTCCGTAAGAGAAAAACTGAAGAAATATACCGAGCAGACAAAAGCAGCGAAAGAAGCAGCTCGTCCCGACAACACAAAAGATCCGACTCTCGGTCAGACCTTACACAAATCACCGATCTCAAAAAAGAAAGGAAAATCGAAATGACAGACAATTTCATACCCGAAAAAAACAGCACTCCTCAGAAGATGAGCCTGGAAGAGTGGAAAGCCATGAAAGACCAGGAACGATCAGATCTGTACAAACTTCTCGATCAGGCTACACGAGATCTCACGGAGACACCCGGATGCCTGGAGCGTTATCTCAATACCCAGGCTCGCATGAACAGATACACAGTCACAAATGCATTGCTGCTATCTGCACAGCTTCCTGAGGCAACCCAGCTGAAGACTTTTTCGGAATGGGAAAAAGAAGGCGCAAAGATCAAGAAAGGTGCTAAGAGCATTTCCATCCTGGAACCATCGGAATATAAGAAGAGCGACGGCTCCACAGCACTGGTTTATAACGTGAAGAAAGTATTTGATGTCTCGCAGACCACTAAAGAAGATAATGCGGGTACCTTCAATCCTCCTGAGATGAAGAAACTGATTGCCGCCATGCTGGATACTTGCCCTGTTTCGATTGATCTTGCTACAGAAATACCGGTTCAGAATACCGCTGCCTATTTCGACAAAAATCAGAATACGCTCTATGTGCAGAAGGAAGGCGGTGACGCAGAGTACATATGCCAGTGCGTGGCAAGAGAACTTGGACAGGTTCAGGCTTCATTAAAAGATGACAGCTATGAGAGAAATGCTTCATTCGCCGATGCGGTTCTTACAGGATACCTGGTCTGCAGAAGGTATGGTGCTCCGACAAGTGCTATGGATATCAACAGAGCAGCATCCAAGTTCAAGGGAATGACACCGAAGGAGATTCGAGATGAACTTTCCAAGGTACGTTCATACACAAATGACATCAATAAAAGACTGTATGACCAGCTGTATCCGCAACGGAAGAGTCATTCAAGAGATACTGCAAGATGACGGAGGAATCATTGAATGAAAGAGAAAAGATATCATGTGGATCTGGATGAGAATGAACATGGCATTCTGATCCGTTGCCTTAATGACGAGCGTAATCTTCTTATGGATGAAGGTCATACGACTGATGCCGTGGATGATCTGATCGTAAAGGTAGGCACAGCAAAGCAAAAGAAATACCGGGTAATAGAAAGGTGTGGAGATGCCAGGTAATAAACGATCCGAAACAGTCTCCCTTATAGTTATAGGTTCTTTGGCGATGATCTGGTTTGGCCTGCTAATTGCTCCGTATGCGGAAGGTGGTCTTCCCGGTATCGTCTCTAACCTGCCTGAGATTACGGATCATCCATTTAAGGTTGTTTGGTGCAAAGACACGATCAAAACGGTATTTATCCTGCTGATGATTTATCTGGTAGGCATCGGGATCTACTTCTCAACCAGATGGAACTACCGCAGAGGAGAAGAACACGGATCAGCACAATGGGGTAATCCTAAGGCCATCTGCAAAAAGTACAGCCAAAAGCCTGACTCCAAGAACAAACTTCTGACACAGAATGTAAAGATCGGATTGGATGGCAGAAAGCATATGAGGAATCTCAATACACTGGTTGTGGGAGGGTCAGGCGCCGGAAAGACCAGGTTCGTGGTAAAGCCGAATGTTATGCAGGCAGATGAAGGCGGAGCGTCTATGGTCATATTGGACCCCAAAGGCGAAACAGTTCGGGCGATGGGTGGAATGCTGAAGGAAAAGGGATATGAGGTCCGTGTTCTGGACCTCATATCCATGTACCGGAGTCACTGTTACAATCCCTTCGTCTATTTAGAAAATGACAACGATGTGCAAAGGCTGGTTACGAACCTGTTCAAAAGCACCACCCCTAAAGGTTCGCAGACGAATGATCCGTTTTGGGACAACTCCGCTATGATGCTATTGTCTGCGCTGATCTACTATCTACATTATGAAGCACCACCTGAGGAACAGAACTTTGCTATGGTCATGGATATGGTTCGTGCCGGTACGATTGAAGACGAAGAAGATCCGAATCCTACTCCCTTGGATTGCCTGTTCAGAGAATTAGAAGACAAAAATCCGGAGCATATCGCACTCAAGTATTACCGTTCCTATCATGGCGGTGCGGCAAAGACGCTGAAGTCTATTCAGATCACACTGTCTTCCCGGTTGGAGAAGTTTAATCTGGTAAGTCTCGCAAGCCTTACCATGACAGATGAACTGGATCTTCAGTCCATGGGCGAAAAGAAAGTCGCTCTTTTCGCCATTATTCCTGATAACGATACAAGTTTTAACTTCCTTGTATCGATTCTATATACACAGTTGTTTCAACAGTTATTCTACTGTGCAGATCAGAAGCACGGAGGCAGTCTTCCTGTCCCCGTGCATTTTATTCTTGATGAGTTCGCGAATGTTTCTCTCCCGACGGAGTTCGATAAGATCCTATCGGTTATGAGGTCCAGAAACATCTTCGTGACGATCATATTGCAGAACATGGCGCAGCTGAAATCTCTCTTTGAGAAAGAATGGGAAAGTATTGTGGGCAACTGCGATCATTTCCTGTATCTCGGTGGGAACGAGAAAAGCACCCATGAATATGTTTCCAAACTCCTCGGAAAAGAGACGATCAACTCCAACACCTTCGGAAAAACATCCGGTCAGAATGGACACTATTCCACCAACATCAATATCGGAGGTCGTGAACTCCTGATGGAAGATGAAGTCCGAATGCTGGATAACCGGTATGCGATCCTGTTTATCCGAGGAGAACGGCCTGTCATGGACCTAAAATATGATCTTTTGAGACATCCCAATGTCAGTCTGACAGAGGACGGAGGTGCAACACCGTTTGAGCATGGAGCTACAAATCTTGCCACTGCAGGCATATCCATACTCAGTGCAAGAGCAACCGCCCAGGTGCCGGAGTTCAGAGCATTTACCGGAGAAACAACTTACGAATTACTGTCCGAAGAGGACTTCGATGAAAACAAAGAAAAAGAGAAACGGAGGCCAAAATGAGAAAACATAAAAAGGCACTGATCTTCTATGCAGTCATGGTACTGATGGTGACTTTACTGTCGGTGAATGTATTCGCTGCGGATACTGATCCAATACAGGTTGTGAACAATCTGAGCGATTTTATCTTCAGCCTGATTCGCGCGATCGGCATCATTCTTCTGGGATTCGGAATCGTTCAGGTCGGTATGTCCCTGAAGAGTCATGACCCGTCTCAGCGTGCAAATGGATTCCTGACTCTAGCCGGAGGCATCATCATCGCATTTGCAAAGGAGATCCTGAACCTGATGCTTGGAACAGGAGGTTAATAAAGAGCGATGTCTGACAATTGGATCATCCAAAATCTGCAGAACGCTCTGAACACATGGAACGAAAAATTCAAAGAAATATGGGCTCTTCTGACGACTACTCCTCAGAATTTTCAGGGGGGAGGAATATGGAAGGTTATAGTCGGAATCAATAACACATTACAGGCGATAGGACTGGCATTGCTGGTCCTGTTTTTTGTATACGGAATCGCAAAGACCTGTACCAGCATACAGGAGAGACGAAAACCGGAACATGCTTTGAGATATTTCATCCGGTTTGCACTGGCTAAGGCATTGATCACTTATGGGATGACGCTGATGCTTTCTTTATTGGAGATAGCGCAGGGTGTGATCTCCACAATCATGAACTCCTCCGGGCTGGGTCAGTCCGCCGATCTCAGCATCCCGGAGGATATTGTGACTGCAGTGGGAGATGTCACCTTTTTCGAATCTATCCCGTTGTGGGCAGTGTCTTTAATTGGTTCCCTGTTTATTACTGTTCTCTCCTTCATCATGATTCTCACAGTATACGGAAGGTTCTTTAAGTTATATATGTACACCGCATTAGCGCCTATTCCGTTAGCTGCCTTTGCCGGCGAACAGACGGAAAATGTCGGGAAGACATTTCTCAGGAGCTATTGCGCTGTTCTACTGGAAGGCGCAGTCATAGTGCTTTCATGCATCATCTTCTCATTATTTGCCGCAAATTCTGTGCCATATGATCCCGCACAGGCAGCGGTAACACAGGTGTGGACATATGTAGGAGGGCTCATTTTCAACATGCTGGTGCTTGTCGGGTGTGTAAAAATGTCCAGTCAGATCATAAGGGAGATGATGGGGCTGTGAAAAGATATAACGACTATACCAGGATCTATGACAGGTTCCACGGCTATTATCTTGAGGATTGTGACTGCAGATATTGTCTCCACTATCTGGGAAGCTACCGAAAGAAGGCACGGTGCGCATTAAGCAAGTGTTTGTATCTGCAAGAGATCCTGGACGCTATCGATCATAAAAGAGTGTTTCGCAAAAGAGAAAAACAGGCCATCGTAATTTTGAAAGAATATTGGGAAAGGAATACACCGAATGACAGAAACTGAATTCTATAACAGAGTGAAGAACAGCATCCTGAATTATCTGCCCCAGGATTTTGAAAACAGCACCGTGATGCTGCAGGATGTGATGAAAAATAATGATAAGAAACTGACAGGACTTGCAGTCCTGAGAAAAGGACATTCGCTCTCTCCTGTTGTGTATCTGGAGCAGTTCTATGAAGCACACCAGAACGGAGAACCTTTTGCCGAAGTGTGCGCGAAGATAGCGGATATGTATATGGATTCCCTTCATAAAGGACGCATCTATGAGTCAATGGATATGAGCTATGAAGGAATCAGGGATAAGCTTCGATTGAAGGTCGTTAATACAAAGAACAATAAGGAAGTTTTGAAAAATGTAGTATCACACAATGCGGAATGCGGATTCTCGCTGGTTCCGTATATTGACATTCCCTCTGATTCATCGGATGGCGCAATGATCCAGATAACCAAGGATTTAGCCGAACGATTTGATTATGATCCGGAAGAAATCATCAAAGACGCGACTGTCGGCACATGGCAGCATGACCCGCCAATGTTATGCAAGATCGAAGATATGCTCTTCTCTTTTGTTGGCGGTGCCCCGACAAACTATTATGGGTCGGAAAAACCTGTGGATGACATCAGCAGTTTCCTAGTGCTGACCAGTCCGTCCGGCATGTACGGCTCAATTGAACTGTTTATGCCCGGAGTGCAGGAAGAGATCGCTAAAACAGTTGGAGGCAGCTATTACGTTTTGCCGAGCTCCGTTCATGAAGTCCTGATCATGCCGGAAACAGACAGGTTTTCTAAACAGGAACTGGCGGAAATGGTGCAGGAGGTAAACCGTATGCAAGTTGCTCCGGAAGACCAACTTGGTAACAAGGTGCTTCGCTACAATGCAGATATGCACTGGCTCACAACAGCAGTGGATCTTGATAAAACCAAAGCACATGTATCGGAGCGATGAAATATGGAAGTTAAGATCAACCGCGAAATACGGGAATACACCGAATCCATGTTTTTCGGCTTGAATATGCGTCAGTTCATCTGTTCCATTCTGGCAATTGCTGCCGGAGTGGGACTTTATTTCGGACTGAAACCGAGAATCGGAACAGAGGCAGTCTCTTGGGTTTGCATCCTCGGGGCGCTTCCCTTTGCTGTGATCGGTTTTCTGAAATACAACGGGCTGACAGCCGAGCAGTTTCTTCTTGCATGGATCCGGTCAGAAATCCTGATGCCGAAGCATGTAGTATTCCGTCCGGTAAATATTTGGTATGAACTGATGAAACCAACAATTGAAAAGAAAAAATCGGAGAATTTGATAGAACATGAGCAGAACCTTAAGTAGTATTTTGAAACGGGATAGAGAGAAGATTGCGATTCCCCGAAGCGTACAGGATGTGATTCCAATCAGAACTGTATATGCAGACGGGATATTTCAGGTAGGTAAAGAACGATACTCCAAGACTTGGGTGTTTACTGACATCAATTACGCTGTAGCCAGTAAGGAAGATAAAACAGCGATGTTCTTGGATTATTCGGAGCTTCTGAACTCGCTTGATCCTGCTGCCACAACGAAGATTACCATTAACAACAGAAAACTGAATAAGATCGATTTTGAAAACTCCGTATTGATTAAAGATAGGGGGGACAACCTGGATGTATATCGTGATGAGTACAATAATGTGCTCAGAGAGAAAGCCAATGACGTGAACGCAATGATCCAGGAGAAATACATCACTATTACGGCAAATAAAAAGACCTACGCTGATGCAAAGGCTTACTTTGCAAGGATCGGCGCAGATCTGGTAGCACATTTTGCTAAACTCGGCAGCAGGTGCCATGAGGTATCTGTGGATGAACGGCTTCGTATCTTTCATGACTTCTACCGTTCCGGGGAAGAAACCCTGTATTACAGTGATTTCTTTGGAACGATGAAGAAAGGTCACCATCCGAAAGACTATATCTCTCCGGATTCCTTTGAGTTCCACAGTGATTACTTCAGAATAGGTAATCGCTATGGAAGAGTTATTTTCCTGCGGGATTATGCATCCTACATCAAGGATAAGATGGTATCTGAGATCATGGAGATGAACAGAAACATGATGCTCTCCATCGACATTATACCGGTACCGACAGATGAAGCTGTGAAAGAAGCTGAATCACGACTTCTGGGTGTAGAAACTAATATCACTCAGTGGCAGCGCAGACAGAATGCGAATAACAACTTCTCAGCTGTTGTTCCGTATGATATGGAACAGCAGCGTTCGGAAATGAAAGATTTTCTGGACGATCTTACCACAAGGGATCAGAGAATGATGTATGCCGTACTGACGCTGGTTCATACGGCTGATACAAAAGAGCAGCTGGATGCCGACACGGATGCATTGCTTACAACTGTCGGACAGAACATGTGTCAGATGGCTGTGCTGAAGTATCAGCAGATGGACGGACTGAACACGGCACTTCCCTTTGGAGTCAGAAGAATCAATACCCTGAGGACTCTCACTACCGAATCCTTATCTGTGTTCATGCCTTTCTGCGTACAGGATATTCATCATGAGAACGGTATCTATTACGGACAGAATGTGATCTCCAAGAATATGATTATTGCAGACAGAAGACAGTTGCTGAACGGAAATGAATTCATCCTCGGCATCTCCGGTGGTGGGAAATCCTTTGCCGCGAAGAATGAAATCGTCAACGAAGTTTTATCTACCGATGCAGATATTATCATTATCGATCCGGAGCGCGAATACTCAAAACTGGTGCAGGCGATGGGAGGTGAGGTCATTCACATCTCAGCGACTTCCCAAAACCACATCAATGCGATGGATATGAACAAAGATTACGGAGATGGTGCAAATCCAGTCATTCTAAAGTCAGAATTCATCATGTCCCTCTGTGAGCAGCTGATAGGGGGGAAGACTCTCGGAGCCAAGCAGAAATCCATCATTGACCGGTGCACTGCTAATGTATATAGGCAGTATCAGGCTAACGGATATATCGGTCCAGCACCTACACTTCAGGATTTCCGTAATGAATTATTGAGACAGCCTGAGTTTGATGCGAAGGAACTGGCACTTGCCATAGAACTGTTTACGCACGGATCTCTGAACACCTTTGCAAAACAGACCAATGTTAACACCGGCAACAGGCTTATTTGTTACGACATTCTGGACCTTGGTAAGCAGCTGATGCCGATTGGAATGCTGGTTGTGCTGGATTCCATTCTGAACCGCATCACGCAGAACAGAAGCAAGGGAAAACAGACCTTCATTTATATCGATGAGATCTATCTCCTGTTCCAGCATGAGTATTCATCTAACTTCCTGTTCACGTTATGGAAGCGTGTGAGAAAGTACGGAGCTTTTGCTTCCGGCATCACTCAGAATGTGGAGGATCTGCTGCAGAGTCATGAGGCCAGGACTATGCTTGCGAACTCAGAATTTATCATCATGCTGAATCAGGCACCGACCGATGCTAGAGAACTGGCAAAGCTCCTGAGTATCTCAGAAACACAGATGTCCCACATCACGAATGTGGATGCAGGACACGGATTGATTAAAGTAGGCAGTTCGCTTGTCCCGTTTGAAAACAAGTTCCCTGCCAACACAAAACTATATAAGCTGATGAGCACTAAACCAGGGGAGGAAGTATAAGTCCTCCTTTTTCTATAGGAGGATCTTACAATGCCTACAATCAAAACAAGAGATCTTGCCGCCAAGACAATACGAACATTGAATCGTGCGGATCTTATCTCGGACAAATTCAAGGGAGCATTTATAAGAAATAAGGAAGACGGCAATACGTCACAGGAGTATTCCTCTTCTATGTATGAAACTGGGGTGGCAGAGATGATGCCCCATGTTTCTCGTATGGGGATAAAACGAAGAAACAAAATTGACTTCGATTCCAGCCCTGTTGACGGAACAGTTTGATCTGATTCAACAG
>JAFUBI010000183.1 GCA_017460285.1 Oscillospiraceae bacterium
AATGGGCAAAAAGAAGATTAGCCGATTCACCCACGTCTGACTCACAGAATCACGCGTGGTACTCTCGGCGGTGGATAGACAAACGTCCAGAAAGCAATAAACGTTGAGGAGATATTACAATGATCCTGGAGAAAACAGCAGCTTCCAAGAGAATGCAGATGTGCGTGAGATCCAATCAGCAGACAGGAAAGCTTTTGCACTTTGATTCCAAAGCCACGAGAGTCAATTGGAAGGCAGTTCGGGCGATCGCCAATGTTTCGTACGCCATGGTACCGAGAGCGAAAGGAGTCAAGGTCACCAAAGAAAAGGGAAGCGATATCAAGGGATATCTCTGCACTCCGAAGGAACTGAAAGGAAACAGCATCGTCATCTGCATCCATGGTGGTGGGATGCTATGCGGAAGTGCTTTCGGGTCTCTGGGATTTGCAACAGACATCGCAAAGAAATCTGGATATCGCACCTATTCTTTGGAGTACGGGCTTGCTCCGGAGAACAAATTCCCCAAAGGGTTGGAAGATGTGTACACAGCTTACTCCTGTATCGCAAAAGAGAATCCGGACTCGGATATCTTTGTCACCGGGGAGTCCGCCGGAGCCTATCTGACCATCGCCCTCACTTGCCTCGCTATCAAGAAAGGCATCCGTGTGCCATCCGCTATCTTCCCGCATTCCCCGGTCATCGACCTCTCAGGATCTCTGGACCGCACAGGATATGAATTGAAGGATCCTATCCTTGCCCCCGGAGCGTTGGAAGCCATCGTGTCGATGTATTGTCCCACTGAGGACCTTACGGACTACCGTCTGTCACCGCTTTACTTTGACGAGTTCGAAAAGTTTCCTCCGGTCATCTTGACAGCGGATGCCAACGAATACTTGAAAGCAGACAGCCTGAAACTACATGAGATCCTCGCGGAGAAAGGGGTAGATATCAAGATGTATCTGTACCATGGGACCTATCACGCCTTTGCAGTGACCGGCTCCATAACAGACGAAACAGAGGAGATCCTAAATGACATCGTCGATCTCATGAGAAAAGTCTCAGCGTAGACATTAGATAACAGTTACAGTATCCTCTGCGGAATGGCGTAGAGATTAAGGTGACGATTTGTGTTTTAGGACGCAAGACAGCAAGAAATAAGGTTTCTTTAACCTTAAAAAGAATAACCAGTACAGGGCAGGAACGAACAAACTCGCTCCTGCTTTTAAATTGCAAAGGAAGGAGTGGAAATATGGCGAATTATATTTTTCTAAACATCAAGTCCATTAAGAAAGACCGCATCGGAGCAGCACATCAGCACAATGAGAGGAAAAAGAAGTCCTACCCGAGGAATCCGGATATCGACGTCACAAAGTCTCACCTCAACTATCACATCATCGAGCCTGAGAAGAGATATTTTGAAGTAGTCAAGGATCGGATCGACCGCTGTGAGTACAAGCCTCACAGAGATCATGTGCTGCTGGTGGAAGGAGTCTGTACCCCCACCGCATCCTGGATAGAGGCGAAGCCTTTGGAAGAGCAGAGAGAGTTCTTCGCCTACGTTATGGAGTTCATGAAGGATTTCTATGGAGCAGACAACATGATATCCGCTGTTGTGCACATGGATGAGAGCCATCCTCACATGCATTTTGTCTTTACACCTATCCAGGACGGCAGGTTCAGCTGCGCTAAGCTCATCGGGAGCATGCAGAACAACATGAGGGATCTTCAGAGCAGGTTTTACGAACACATCTCGAAGAAATACCCGGATATCTCACGAGGCATCCCAAAAGACAGGACGCACAGGAAGCATCTGGACATGACCCTTTTCAAAAGCGCTGCGGAGCTCAACGATCATTACAACGACATATACAAGGCGATCCAGGACATCGGTCTCATCAACAACGCGAAGCAGAAGGACACTGTCATGGAGATGCTGTCCTCATTCGCTCCGGAGGTGGCGAGGATGAACATCGCGATCCAGTCCACAAACCAGTACATCAAGTCGCTGGAGAATGAGACGGAGTACAAGGATCGGGTCATAGACGGGTACAAAGAGAAAAAGGCGATCATGGAGGACGAGATCCTGTTCTTCAAGGACAGGATCCGGGAATTGGAGAAAGAGAAAGAAAAGCTGGAAGGCATTCTCAGCAGGATACCGCAGGAGACGGTGAGACTGGCAGAGGAAGAACCGGAAAGCGGAAGGGAGAGATCATGACAGTACAAGAATTCACAGAGAAGATACGAGACGAGATACTGGCGGACGTTCAGGAGAGATTTGAGGGGGCGGATCTCACCACCTTTGAGGTGGACAGAGGCAACGGCATTCGGAGAGTGGGGCTCCTTGCCTCCGGAATGGACCGGCCAGCGATCCCAATCCTGTACATGGAAGAGTTCCTGAACCGGTATGAGGCTGGAGAGCCACTGGAGGAACTGGTGACGAGGATACGGGATATCTACCTGGATGTATTGGAGAACAGCGCAGACGTGGAAGCCCCGATCCTGGATAAGGAGCATATCCGGGACAGTCTCAGACTAGATCTGGTGGACCTCCAAAAAGACGAGTCCGTCCTGGATACCTACGTTGGCGTGCCGGTGGGATGCGGATATGCCCTCACGGCGTATATCCAGGTCCAGGCGGGGACAGAGAGGGAAGGAAGAGTGAGGATCACAAGGGAGATGGCATCTTATGCCGAGTACAGCGAGGAGCAGCTCCTGAAAGATGCGCTGGAACGTTGTCAAAAGGAGGCGCCGCCTACCATGGAGAGGGTGACTGGGTTTGGTACGTTTTTCCTAGGAACCGTTCAAGACCTCCTGGACGCGGGCAAGACCCTCCAAAATGAAGAGCTTCTGAAGATCTCCACACCGGATGAGTATTATGGAGCCTCCGCTCTCTTTTACCCCGGTGTTCAGGAGAAATTGGGGGAGCTCCTGGGCAGGGATTACTTCGTTATTCCCTGTTCCTGCCACGAACTGCTCGTCATGCCGGCAGACCTGGGACACGATGCGGTGGAGATCGTCGAGACGGTGAGGAAATCCAACATAGATATCGTGCCTCCGGAAGAGCAGTTGGGAAACCGCGTCATGAAATACCGGACTCGGACCGGAAAACTCCAGGTGGAGATCGATCTGGACCGGGATCTCGGGATGGAGAGGGAACTTTGAGATGGAGATACGCATCAACAAAGAGATCCGTCAGTATACGGAATCGGTGTTTTTCGGACTGTCCGCGAGGCAGTTCTTTTTTTCTGCCCTGGCGGTGGGAGCAGCTCTGCTTTCCTATTTTCTGTTCCAGCCGGTGCTGGGGTCGGGAAACGTGTCCTGGCTATGCATCCTGACGGCGGTGCCTTTCGCTATTCTTGGATTCTTCCGGTACCACGGTATGAACGCGGAGCAGTTCCTGATCACCTGGCTGAGAAGCGAGGTGCTGGGACCGAAGAGACTTCTGTTCCATCCCACAAACCTATATTACGAGTGCCTCAAAGACACATTGTTTCAACAGGAAAAGGAGAGAAGAAAGAGAGATGAGAAAAAGAACAAAGACAAGGGAAAGCATCCGTATCCCGAGGAGGACCCAGGACCTCATTCCTGTCCGGAGGATCTGGACAGACGGAACCTTCCTGTGCGGGAGGGGGATCTACTCCAGGAGCTGGAACTTCCGGGACATCAACTACAAGACGGAGGGGGACACGGACAAGAGGAGGATCTTTGAACAGTACTGCGAACTGCTCAACAGTCTGGACAGCGGCTCCTCGGTGAAGATCACCATCCACAATCACCGGATCCTCCGCTCCGACTATGAGGACAACGTTCTCATGAGACTCAAAGGGGACGATCTGGATCCGTACAGGGAGGAGTACAACGAGATGCTCCTCTCCAAAGCGACCGAGGAGAACGGGTTCACCCAGGAGAAATACATCACCGTATCGGTTCCAAGAAGGTCCTATGAGGAAGCGAAACAGGCTTTCAGCCGGACGGAGGCGGATCTCTCCGCCCGGTTCCTGGGATTGGGATCCAAATGCACACCGCTGGATGCCATTGAGAGACTTCGAATCCTGCACGGGTTCTTCCGACCGGAGGCAGAGCAGGAGATGGTGCCGGATATCCGGAACTGTGCCAGAAAAGGTCAGGACTTCCGGGACTGGATCTGTCCGGACACCGCCGTGAAGCACAGCGATTATCTGGAGATCGGGGAGAAGTTCGTGCGGGTACTGTACCTCAAGGATTACGCCAGTTTCATCAAGGACAAGATGGTGGCGGAACTCAAGGACCAGAACTGCAGCATGATCCTGTCCATCGACATCTGTCCCGTCTCCACAGACGAGGCGGTTCGGGATGTGGAGAACCGACTCCTTGGCGTAGAGACCAACATCACCAACTGGC
>JAFUBI010000184.1 GCA_017460285.1 Oscillospiraceae bacterium
AAAGTTATTATTTTGATCCTGAAGATGTCGAGTATACAAAAGGTGAAAAAGTTATAGTAGAAACAGCTCGTGGCGTAGAGATAGGTGATGTATCTTTTTCTCCTACTTATGTCAGCGAAGAAGCAGTAAGAGATGTTTTGAAACCTGTTTTACGCAGAGCGACTGAAGAAGATCTCAGGATTTATGAAGAGAACTGTCTCAAAGAAAAGGAAGCGCTGCAGATCTGCAAAGAAAAAGTTCTAGAGCATGGTCTTGATATGAACCTCGTTGATGCACAGTTCACGTTCGATGGGAAGAAGATCACGTTCTATTTTACTTCAGATGATCGTGTGGATTTTAGAGAATTAGTTAGAGATTTGGCATCCATATTCCATATAAGGATCGAATTGAGGCAAATAGGGGTGCGCGATGAAAGCAGGATGATGGGCGGTATTGGCGTTTGTGGTCAACCTTTTTGCTGTTGTAGATTTTTACCAGATTTTCAATCTGTAACGATTAAGATGGCAAAAGAGCAGGGGAAATCGTTATCTCCTACAAAGATCTCTGGCGCATGCGGAAGACTAATGTGTTGTTTAAAATATGAGCAGGATCTATATGAAGAACTCTCTAAACTGATACCTAGTGTCGGCTCTTATGTTTCAACACCAGATGGAAGAGGAACTGTTATTGAAGCGAATATTCTTCTTTCCAATGTAAAAGTGAAAATGGAAGAAACAGAAGCTATAAAGCTCTTTAGTAGTGATGAAGTGACTAAGATTGCTGGAGGAAGGATTCGGAAAACGATTGCAGGTGCACAAAAAGCCCGCCTACAAACGGATATTGAAAACACTTGATTAATAGAGTTTTTGTGATATCATAATACTGCAATGATAGCTAGGAGGTATTTGACATGGCATATGTAGTAGGTGATGACTGCATTAACTGCGGCGCATGTGAAGAAGGCTGCCCCGTCGGTGCTATTTCTGAAGGCGATAACAAACACGTTATCGATCCAGATGTTTGCATTATGTGTGGAGCTTGCGAAGCCACTTGCCCAGTTTCTGCTATTACAGAAGAGTAAGTTGTTTATAACTTTTTGGCGGGCACTAGAGTGTCCGCCTGCTTTTTAATACCATGGAACAATGCTTGCAGTTAAAAAATGGTCTTAAACTTTTTGTGGAAAGCACCGAGCAACCATCGATCGTCCCTTGGCTTCTTGGAAGTTTTGCCTCCTTGAAAGGAAACCAAAACGTATTAGAGTTTTGTGCAGGAAATGGTGCTGCTTCTTTATGGTGTGTAGATAATGGCTTTAGAGGCAATATATTGTTATTGGATCAAAGAGCCAATGCTCTTCAGTTAGCCGAAAAAACGATAGATCAGAATCATTTATCTGCTATAAAAACAATATGTTCATCAGTGGAGACTTTTCGTTCTTCCGAAAAGTTTGACTGCATCTTATGCAATCCACCTTTTTTCTCAGAGTCCTTCATTAGCAAGGATGATGACCTCAGGGCTATACGTCACGAGGGTGGATTGACATTGGATGAATTGTGTATGTCTTCTGCCATGTCCTTGAAACAAAAAGGACATTTTTATTTGTGCCATACTCCATCCAGACTTTCTGAGATCATACTATCACTTGATAAAAACAAATTTGAAATAA
>JAFUBI010000185.1 GCA_017460285.1 Oscillospiraceae bacterium
GGAGGTCCGTGGCGAGTACCCAAAGGAGAAGGAGATCCGGGAACTGCTCGTCCTTGCCCTCGGAGAGACGATCACCAACACGTTCCGTCATGCGGAGGGGGATCGGATCGACTTCGATATCGAGGAGACAGACGGTGAATACCGCTGTTCCCTGAGGAATTACGGAAAAGCACCGGAATCGCCGATCATTGAACGCGGGGGGCTGAAACACCTGCGGGAACTGGTGGAGAACTACGGCGGAGCGATGGAACTGGAATACGGTTCCGGAGTGACTTTAAAACTTTACTTCCCAAGGAGGAAATAAGATGGCATATCGTGTATTGGTAGTGGACGATCAGAACATGTCGCGGCAGCTCTTCTCCCTTATGGTGGAGAATGCGCCGGATTATGAATTGCTCTATGCGCTGGAATCTGCGTCTGTCGCGCATATTTACTGCCAGAAGTATTCCGTGGATCTGGTGATCCTGGATATCGTCATGGCGGATGGGAGCAACAGTCTGGAGGAAGCCAAGAGGATCAAGCAAAGCTGTCCAAAGACGAAGATCCTGGCAGTGACTTCCATGCCAGAAGTCTCTTACCTGAAAAAAGCGAGAGAGGCGGGAATCGACAGTTTCTGGTATAAGGAGGCGGACGATATCACATTGCTGGAGATCATGGACCGCACTATGGAAGGAGAGTCGATCTATCCGGATCACACTCCGGAACTGGTCATCGGAAACGCCAAAAGCTATGAGTTCACTCCGTCTGAACTGCGGGTGCTCCGTGAGATGACGACAGGCGCTTCCAACAACGAGATCGCCCAAAAACTGTTCATCGATGTCACGACTGTCAAGAAGCACATCACCAACATGCTCCAAAAGACCGGATTTAAAAACCGCACAGAACTCGCCATTGAGGCGAGAGTGCGCGGTCTGGTCATCGGGAGAAAAGAGGACGAAGTCGACTACTGAGATTGGTCAAAATGGCAGACGAATGCAGGCGTTTTTTGTGAGAATGCCGAAACTGACAAAGGAACTTTCTGTTTGTCAGGGGCTGCTTTATAATAGTATCAACAAGAATAGGAGGTACATCCCTTATGGATGCAAGAACAAAGTATCAGGAATGGCGGGAGCGTCTCGAGAAGAACGATCCTCTTTATGCCGAACTGCTCGCCATTGAAAATGATGATAATGAGATCGAAGAGAGATTCTATCAATACATCTCCTTTGGTACTGCCGGACTGCGCGGCATCGTAGGCGCAGGCACGAACCGCATGAACCTTCTCACGGTCGGCAAGACCACACAGGGTATCGCGGATTATATCAAAGAGTACGGTCAGGAAGCTATGGACCGCGGTGTCGTCATCGCCCACGACTGCAGACATTTCTCCAGAGAGTTCTGCGAACTGTCTGCATCGATCCTTGCTGCAAACGGGATCAAGGCGTATGTTTTCCCGTCTCTTCGTCCCACTCCGGAGCTTGCCTACATGGTGCGTTATCTGGGAACCATCTCCGGGATCAACATCACCGCATCCCACAACCCGAAGATCTATAACGGATACAAAGCCTACTGGGAAGACGGCTGCCAGGTCGGCAGGACCGTAGCGAACGGCATGTATGAGAAGATCCTGGGCGTAGATGAGTTCACCGGTGTAAAGAAGGTGGATTTCAATAAGGGCGTCGAAGAGGGAAAGATCGTCGTTCTCGGACCGGAGTACGACAGAGCATACCTCGATGTCATCGAAGCCATGTCCATTCACGGCGGAGATGAGCTGGATCTCGATATCCCGTTCGTATTTACTCCTCTCTACGGCTGCAGTTCCATCCCCTTCCGTCAGATGCTGAAGGATCGCGGATTCAACAATTGGGCGATCGTTGAAGAGCAGAAAGATCCAGATCCGGACTTCACCACAGTCGGATATCCGAACCCGGAGGATCCCAAGGCATTCGCACTTGCGGAGAAACTCGGAAAAGAGTTCGGCGCAGAGCTCCTCATGGCAACGGACCCGGACGGCGACCGTTTTGTCATCGAGATCCGTGATGAGGAAGGCAACTACAAGTGGCTGAACGGTAACCAGACCGGCTACCTCCTCCTAAACTATGTCCTCGAAGGAAAGAAGGACGCGGGAACGCTTCCTTCCAATGGTGCTGTCATCAAATCCATCGTCACCAGCAACCTGAGCACACGCATCGCAGACGCGTACGGTGTCCGCATGTTTGAAGCGCTGACCGGATTCCCCAGCATCTGCGGACGCATCCCGGAGATCACGGAGATGGGTTATGAATACCAGTTCGCTTATGAGGAGTCTGTTGGATATGCAGTATGCCCCGAAGTCCGCGACAAGGACGGCATCTCTGCCGGCATGATGGTCGCAGAAGCAGCTGCTTATTACCGCAAGCAGGGCAAGACTCTCTGGGATGTCCTCCAGGGTCTGTATGCCACCTACGGATATTGCAATGAAGACGAGCCGAACATCGTTCTTGAAGGCCTCGCCGGTCAGGCAAGGATCAAGAGGATGATGGATTATGTCCGCGCGAATCTCCCAACAGAAGTCGCCGGAGCAAAGGTCGAGAAGGTCATCGACTACGTAAACGGATATGAAGACATTCTCCCGTCCAACGTTCTCCGCTTCTTCCTGGACAACAACAGCTGGTTTGCCATCCGTCCGTCCGGCACAGAGCCGAAGATCAAGTTCTACTTCTACACCATTCAGGACAGCAATGAGAAAGCTGCTGAAGTGAACAAGAAGATCAAAGAAGAGGTCTTCGCACTGGTACAGTCCGTGGAATAACCGAATAGTGATCGTAAATAAAGGGGTCACACATGGCGCACCCCCGAAAAGCGAATAGTAAAATAGCATAAGTTTTCGTGCAAGAGCATCCAATCCGTGGGTGCTCTTGTTTCGTTGGGAGGCTTCTTTATAGGTAAAACAGGTTGGAAAGATTATGGTTACGTTGTTGATATTATAACGGTCAGCCGTTATAATATTTGGCAAAGGTGGGTGAAAAACGATGACAATATCAGATGTGTTGAAAGAAAAAAACATGAGCATCTACAGGCTCGCGAAGGAGAGCAGGGTTCCCTACACTACCGTGAATGATATTTGTAACGGAAAGGCTCGGATGGAGAAATGCAGCGCGGGAACGATCTATCGTATCGCTCATGCATTGGACGTTTCCATGGAGGAACTTCTTGCTCCTTGCTTCCTCGAACGCAGCAGTTTTGAAAACTTTAAAAGTACGGTTTGCCATCGTGTGAAGGAATTGGGTGATCTGGACTTTATCATTGACACGCTAGAAAGCCAGAAGATCCGAATCTATTATGATATGAAATGGTATCCCGAAAGTTTCTACCTGCTCGCTATGCTGGACTATATCAGCCGAGAAAATGATGTCCCTCTTTGTGACGAATATGATGATCTTCGCAGTTGCAAATTGGCAGAGCCAATCTATCCAGCCGGTATCCTTGCAATCTCGGCTGCGGCAAAGAATGACGATGCTATGAGGCAAGCAGCTTCGATCGCGATTCCGGAGTTCAAGAGGTTCAATATTATCGAAAACGAGGTAAAAGATGTCATCTGAACAAATGGTTGAAATCACTAAGAATTCAGGCAAAGAAAAAGCAAGAGGATCAAGGGGAACCGATAACGCAGGAGGAAAAGTGAAGCGATAGAGAAAGGCAGATCCCCAGGTACAAAAGCAGCCGGGAAAGATACACATTCGTATCAATCTCGGCTTTTGTGATTTAAGAACGGAAACTTCAATCTGATGATTCGCA
>JAFUBI010000186.1 GCA_017460285.1 Oscillospiraceae bacterium
CCATCTCTTCTGGGGAACGATCATGATATCTGATTTTAAGTTCAGACATTTGGAACAGTTGAGCGAAGAGCAGGAAAGTGTTCTTCAACTTCCTTCAGATCAGAACGTGGTCATAGAAGGGGGACCTGGAACAGGCAAGACGTATTTGGCTGTATCCAGAGCGGAATCGTTGTCCCGGCAAGGGCTTAGGACACTTTTGCTGGTTCAAAGCAGATTGCTCATGCGTCGCATTCAGGAGGTGCAGCCGAAGACAAGTTGGGAGACAGTAGAGTTTTATACTATCAACGCCGACGGATCGTATGATTATCACGATTTCAACTCCTACTATAATGTATATACTTACATGAGTTGGATCAGCGAGATGTATCTCCAGCGTTTCGGTGAGCATTATCCACTGATTGGTCGAGACTGTCCTGATTGGGAGACAATCGAAAAGCAATTGTCAGGGTTAGGAAGGATCTATGATCAGATCATCGTGGATGAGGGACAGGATTTTCCTGCGCCGCTTCTAAGGAGTCTGAGATCTCTTGCGGCAACGGTAACAGTTTTTATTGACCCCTTTCAGGCGATGGAAAGCACAAAAACATCCACAAATGTCGCAGCCTATGTATTGTCTGCAGATGTCTATCACTTGTCTATAAACTACAGGTGCACACGTGAAATCAATACTTTTTCCTGCTTGTATCGGGGGAAAGATGACGTGTTGCCGAACGAGGACGCTGTTGGGACGCGACCTGTACTAATATCCTGTAAGAGTTCTTCGGAGCAAATAGAGAAGATAAAAGAGATCATACTGGCGTCAAAAGGCAGATCAATAGGCATTATTCTGGACACAAGACCGGCCAGGGTCATGTGGGAAGAACTTAAAATGGCATTGAAATGGGAAATGCCGGTCCAATTGTACCAGCCTCGCTCTTATCGCGACTTCGATTTCGAAACGGAAGGAGTCAAGATCGTTTCCTACGGTAATGTAAAAGGGTTGGAATTCGAGATTGTGATTCTCCCATCCTTTACTAGAGTTGCATCTACGGGGAGCAGTTCTGCAGACCTCGCCAGAATTCATATCGCGACATCAAGGGCAAAAGAGCAGCTGCTGCTATTTGAAGTCAAGGAGGAGACCAGTTACTCTTCAAAATGGATCGATACAAAGGAGATCCTTTCCCAAAACAAAGGATCATTTGTGAAAGTGAACTGATCTTAGAATTGGAATATACTGTTTCCTGTTTTAAGAAAACGTGATACAATACCTTCACAGAAAGATATCAGCTCCACATGTGTGGAGCTCTATTTCAGAAACGGGGTTAGCCCACGCTAACCGAATGGGGAAAACAGATGGTTTGGTTGATGGATAATCTGGGGTCGATCGTTGTTGGACTTGTTCTTGCAGTGATCCTTTTCTTTGCTTTTCGCAGTGTCATACGCCAACGAAAAAACGGAGGATGCAATTGCGGAATGTCAGGTTGTGACTGTGGTTGTTGTGGAGGAAGAACACCGAAAAACATTGGAAAAAGCAACTGACATTCGAAACATGGAGGAATACAGAAGATGAGTATAAGTGTTATCGTTGCAGAAGGGTTGATTTTTGCTGCGTTGTTTACGGTGATCGTATTTGTCAGTTCTAGCGGTGAACGGATGTATACACCTAACAACATTCATAATTATCCGCCGGATATCCAGGAAGAATACTTCAAGACACATGAAAAAATAGATGTATCTTATAAAGCGAAAAGTGTCATCCTTGCGAAAAGCACGGGTATTCTGATATTTATTGTGATCCTATTTGGGTGTGCGATATGGTCAGGAGCAACGTCTTTTTGGCAGGGATTCTGGCTTTCTTTTGGTATCATGGTATGGATCGGACTCTATGATACGTGTTTTTTGGACTGGGTATTGTTTGCTAACATGAAGCGTTTCCGCCTTGAGGGAACGGAGCATATGGACAAGGAATATCATCAGAAGTGGTTCCATTTGAAGGGGATTCTTTTCCCGGGTTTGATTTTCGCATTGATTCCTTCCGTGATCGTTGGGCTTCTTGTGAAGTGTTTTAGGTGATTTGGAGGTAGTATCTTATGTCAAAAATGGATTCCAAAATGCAAAAGATCTCAATGTCTCTGATCTATCGAGGCAAAGAGATCTTTAAGCCGATGAATACCGGCTGGATAGATGAGCATGTCGCGTGTATCCGCGAATGGGTCGCCAATATCTTTTTCTATACGAAAAACGGGACGACCATCATGATCGATGCAGGCTACAATTATGAACGTCTGCGTGAAAAGATGGAATGGCTCAAGATCGATCCTTCTGAGATTCGGCATATCCTTATCACGCATCAGGATACGGATCACATCGGCGCAGTTGAAAGAGATTCGGACGGGTTGTTTAAGCAGGCAAAGTTGTATATCGGTGAGATCGAAAACCGATACATGACCGGAGAAGTGAAACGCAAGGTCATGTTCCGTACGATGAACCTTTCAAAAGTTATCAGCGACAACGAACGCATTCTGCTCAAAGATGGGCAGATCTTTACCATAGGGGACATCAAGATCGAAGCGATACTGGTTCCTGGGCATACCTGGGGACATATGGTGTATTTGATCGATGATGAGTATGTTTTTACCGGGGACACGATCTGGTTCGGAGCGGATGGCGGTTACAGTTTTATCAATGCTCTAGCCGAGGACAACGAGCTTTCGATCAAGTCTTTGGAAATGTTGGAGAAGAATCTCCGCAGAAGGGAAAAAGATTTCAAAGTCATCACTGGTCACACAGGATGGTCGGACGATCTGGATTTTGTCTTTGCTCACAGAACAGAGGTATGCAACAGTTTCCACAACAGAACACCTCACGATCCGACAGCTCCCTACGACGGCTATGACGAAAAGGATGACACCAGAGAGAAGGCAAGAGGTTCTCTTTTGCCAAAAGCGTATGCGCTCCCTAATGTGACCGGTAGAAAGGGACGTAACGGATGAGGACATTAGTTCAGTTGTTTCTGTTTTGCGGCTTGTTTACGGGACTCGTGCGTTACGCGGTCAGAGGTGGAGCAATTGACGGTTTGTATTTTTATCCGAAACCTGTGCAGGAGAGAGCAATTGAGATCGGATTGTCGACCAGAGAAGAGATGGTACAAAAAAGAAAAAGATTTATGGCACCCTTCTTTCTCATAATGCTTGCCGCACTGCTGTTTATCATCGATGTTTGGAATAAGGTCAACACATTTGGAACAGCTTATCTTCAGGCACTGCTCTTTTTAGAAGTAATGAATTGGTTTGACGGGATCTTCATCGATCGGGTGTGGGTTGGAAACGATTCATTTTGGGTGCTTCCCGGCACAGAGGATATTCCTTTTGTTCAAACATGGTCGCAGGTGTTCAAAAAAAGGATGTTTTTAACGGGGATCTGGATCATAGGAGCAGCGATCGTTGCGGGAATTGTTGTCCTGCTTTTTTGAGAGGGTGAGATCATGGGTGAATCTTTTGAATCGGTTTCGAAAAAATTATCGCTCCAGAAATACAACCAAAAGATATACAAGTGGCTTCTGGAGAGATATGGACAACAAGAGGGCAACGAGATCTGGGAAAACATCAAAAGAAAATATCTTGAATACTTAGAAGAAAGCCCGGATTACGGCGGAAAGAAGAACGGACATGCTGAAGCGATATATGGGGGAATCCTTATATTTGCATTCTATGTTTGCCTTCCGGATCAGCCTCCTATTGCGGAACTCCAGGATTTTGTACAAAGAATGTTCCTTGGATCCTTTTCGATCTTAGGGAAGTTTTTTGATCTCAATCGAAATCTTGACATGGCAATCATTGATAAGGTCTTTCGTGCTTCTGGTGATAGGGATAGAAAAGATATTTTGCAATACCCATGTGGTTTTCGAAATGTAGATGTGCCTTATGACCGGGAAAATCACGCAGCAAGATACAGTTTCACACAATGTCCTAACGCTGAATTTGCGAAGAAGCATGGGTTGCTTCATGTTCTGCCGTTATTGTGCAATGGTGACTTTTTCGGGATCGGAGAACTGCATGGAACATTGATCCGCAAAGGGACATGTGGAAATAGCACTGTATGTGATTACTGTGTGGTTGGCAACAGAAATCCTATGTCGGATCAGTATGAGATCGTAACAGATGATCGGGGATTTCTTGTCAGCAGAAAAAAGGAGAAAGCGTATGAGTGAACTGGGGCAGAACAGCGTCGAGAGGACACTGTGCATCCCCCTGTGGAGCAGAGCGATAGCTGTAAGAAAACTTCCCACTATTTTGCCGGACTATGATTCTGTACGGATCCTGGAGGAAATGGGGGAGACGAAGCCGCCCACGATCTTCTACAATATGGAATGTGCAGCCCTTGCAGGGGCAATTCGGCAATATGATCTCTCCTGTGAGATAGAGGAGTACGTGAATCATCATCCTGAAGCTACTATTGTGGAATTGGGGGCGGGGCTGTCCTGTTTAAGAAGGCAGATGGGGAACGAAAAGAATCCTTGGATCAATGTCGATTTTCCCGATGTGATCGCGTGCAGAGAAGAATACATCCCCGCGGGAGAATTCGAGAAAAACGTGATCTCCGATATCACGGATCACAGATGGTTTGATGAGATACCCTTTGCCTCAGAAAAAGGTGCAATCTTTCTTGCTGCGGGTGTCCTTCACTATCTCTCCTATAACGATGTGTGCAAATTGATTGATGCGATGGGAAGGACCTTTCCCGGAGCATGGTTTGTGTTCGACTACGTCAGCGAAAAAGGGAAAGAATCAGGGAATGCACAGATTAAAATGACAGATAATGCGACAAAGATCTCCTTTTCCATGGAAAATGCAGAGAAGGAGATTCCTGCAATGAGTGAAGCGGTATCCAAAGTGGTGCAAAAAAGTTACTTGGAGGGGTACCCTGTAAAAGGGATCAAATACAATTGGATCACGAGGATGTATATTCGTTCGAAGCGAGAAAAATACTTTGTAGTGCGTGTGGAGTATGCGTACTAGTTGTTCAACAACCTGTGTATTATAGAAAAGGTACAGCCGCAAATTTTGGACTGCACCTTTTTCTTTTTAAGGTCAAATTTTAGAAAGGAAGTAAGCTTTCTTCTCTTTTGCTTGCTGAAGCTCTACTTCCTCAGTGAATCCCCACTCATTTTCCAAGAGGTCAATGATCCGGTCATAGGTTTCAACGACTTTTCGGTAATCTCCTTTGATCTGGTAGATATCCGCGATCCCCATCAATTCGTCTTGAAATCTTGGCCTTCTTGTCCCACTTTCGAAGGATCGCTCATAATAGTCGATAGCTTTATCATAGTCACATTTTTCGGCATAATACTGAGCTGCTTCAAAGAAACATGCAGAATCATCGCTGTGATTTTCAACAAGTTTCTCAATAATCTGATCTGCGGTTTTTTCATCAAAGCGAGTGAGAGCGATATGGGCACGATAGACTTCATTGATGACAGGTCGGGTGTCATTCAGACAGCGCAACTTATCCAGGACTGCTTCTGCTTCCTCTGCCCGATGATCTGCAATGAGATTGTCCAAAAGGTAATAGTATGAAATTCTGCTTTCGGGATTTTTCTCAACCAACTCTCTGTAAAAGTCGATGGCATGGGTATGATTGGAGATGTTCCAGTCCCATGCAGCATGACCATCAGCCTTCTGAAGCATCCACTGGCATCCTTTTTCATCTGGGTGGAGACGCACAGCGTCTTTCGCATAGCGGCGGACCTTTTCTGCATATGTTTCCATGCGATGCCAATAGAGGTATGCGATGAGTTCTGTTGCACGCTTTTTAGTCTGTTCTGAAGAAAGTTGACTCTTCAGGAATTCCTCATATTCCCAGAATACATCCTGTGGAAGTTCTTCTTCGATGTCCATACGATTCTCTATCCTGTTAAAGCGCTGTTCCGTGGAGAGATCGAAAAGGTCGTCGATGCTGATACCAAATATTTCTGCCAAAAGGGGAAGAGAAGAGATGTCCGGCATCGCCACAGAATTTTCCCACTTGGACACAGACTGCGGTACGACACCAATTTTTTCTGCCAATTGTTCTTGTGTTAATCCTGCTTTAAAGCGCAGTGCTCTGATCTTTTTTCCTAGTTCCATTGTATAGTCTCCTGTTGTTGTTTGCTTCCGGATCGCATCTTCATTATATGGGCCTTAAAAATATGGCATCAATAACGTGAACGGGGAGCAAGGTCGCTTGTTGGTGGAACAGCGACCTTAGCAGTTAGGTTGTTGCTTGTCGTTCAAATATCTTCTAAATGAGAACGAAGTGATTCTTGCGGAA
>JAFUBI010000187.1 GCA_017460285.1 Oscillospiraceae bacterium
AAAATGAACAAGAATTATCCGGGAACAATTGTTCAATTTTCACAAACTTTTTCTATCGTGGACAAATCGCTTGCCAAAACAAAAAGAATCCGTTATTCTAACCAAGCGTTAAACAATTGTTCCTTGAAAACTTCATTTCGATCCATCGGATACGTTCTCTGCGCGGGATGCGCAGAGGTTAATGATACTTCCGTAATTCGCGGCCCGGCCATGATGAAGGCGGGGAGGTGAGACTCCTATGGACCTGCTTTGCAGGCGTCCGATGGTTTCCCGGTATGCGGGACGCAGCGCAAATAGCATACAGGATCAGAGAAAGAAGAGGCATAAAAGCATCGTGAGCGTATAGAGATGCTAAAAGGAAAGCCTCATTTAAGGCGCAGGGAAAAGCGGAGAAACAGCGCTATTCAGACCTGCGAAACAGAAACAAGCAAAAAAGATTAAAGGTGCATAGTATATAGCGCACCATCATTTTGAAGTATTGCATTCGTGTTCGTGTTGTGGGACACTATCCTTAGTGGATAGTAGGATGACAGCGTGAACAGACGCGAGTGAATGCGGTGAATAGAGAGAAGGCGCCATGCTCATCATATCCATGATGGGTCTTTTTTATTGAATACGGAAAAACGGAGGCATAACAGCAAATGCAACCCATAACAGAAAGGCGTCAGAAACTCAAAAAGAGAGCAATCTTTCTCCTGATCCTCATGGTGCTCCTGTCCGGAGCCATGATGTTTCTCCTTCCCAAGGAGACGACACCATTGGAAACGGTGACACCGGCGGAGCACGAGATCGAAGTGAAGGAGAATTCAATAACGACACAGCAGAACCACGGACCGGATGAGACATCAGGAGGAACGACCATCGAGATGGAGGAGATCCGGAAAGCGGGAGAAGCGGAAGAATTTGAGGCGAAGTCCAAGCCTGACTCAGAAGGCACAGCGCAGACGGAAGTGCAGGACTCCAGACCGAAGGAGAGCGTTCCTGTTGTCTCGCAGCAGCCTGTGCCCGGAGCGGAGTCCGGAGACAGCGGGCATGTCCATCACTGGGTGGAGGAAGTCGTCGCGGTCCATGAAGCCGTAACCGAGGTCGTTCATCACGATACGGTGACCGAACAGCGTTGGGTGAGCGTGCCCAATAAGATCTACCATTTTCAGTGTACGAAGTGTGGCGCGGAGCTGGGTTCTCAAAGCGCGGCGGATGAGCATCTGCTGTACTGGTTGGATCAGGCGATCCAAGCCAATGACCCTTCGCTGGAGCACATCAGTTATTCCATTTGGAGCGAGACTCAGGATAACGGATACTATGAGACGGTTATCGTCCAGGAAGCATACGATGAAGTGGTGGAGATCACTCCTGCCTGGACGGAATACATCTTCCGCTGCACAGAGTGCGGTGCCACAGGCTAAAAACAAAATTGATTTATACGGTCGAGACCCGAAGAGATTCGGGTCTTTTTTCATGTCAAGAAAGGAGCAGAACTAAATGAGATCACATACGAAGCGGTGTGCAGCAGGGTTCTTTCTGTTGCTCACCCTGCTTACCATGATGCCATTTTCCATATTCGCACAGGAGACGGAAGTCGAGATAGCGGAGGTCATCACGGAAGCGTCGGAGAATATAGAAGAAGTAGAGGAGAAACATTGTGAGGAAGAGAACGAGGCACAGGAGGATCCGCCTTATCCTGAAAAAACACCCTCAACTGAGGTCTATTTGGAGGACGAGAGTGAAGAGGAACTTCTAGTAGAAGGGGAGGATCTGGATACAGAAGAAAGCGAAATAGAAGTGGATCCGGAGAAGATCCAAGAAATCTTTTCGGAAGATCTGGATCTTCCTGCTGAACTCGAACAGGACACCGATATAGAAGATCCTGTTTTGAAGGAAGCAGAAGAAACAGAGAATACGGAAGATAGCACAAAAGAAGAAGTTCCGGACGAGGAGGAAGGAACCGAAGAGGAAGATTCCACAGAAGAGGAGGTGTTGGAAGAAGAGAAACAGGAGATCCTCTTCACGGTATGTCTCCTGGATGTAAGAGACAGCATCAGGATCCGCAGGAACGGAGTCGAGATCGCAGCTGTGTATGGAAATCCTTCTCCGGGTATCGGCCATTTCTTCCTTGTGGGATCGTCTGGGCTTGAGGAGCTCTTTCCGGAAGGAGACGGAAGGACAAGACTTCGCTTTCCGGGAGAGACGGGGGATGTCTTTGAGATCGAGGTCAGCCAGCCTGTCTATGCAACCATCTGGTACGAAGCAGAAGGAGAATGGACATCCGTTGCGCAGAACGGCGTGAGCACCTTCGTTCTCTGCGCAGATAAGGACACCGAGGTTTCCGTGAACGGGGACTATTCCGGGGCAGTTGGGTTTTACGCGCTTCCCTCCGTGAAGAGAAGGCTGCTCGCGGCATCCTCCAACTGGACGCTGCCCAATGCCCTGTATGTATCTCTGGGTCAGGCATACGATACCTATTCCAGCAACGCCGTGGTCAATGGACACCGCGGCGTTTACTTTTTCCAGCCGGAGGAACTGGGAACAGGAAAGTTCGTTTCCGCTACCTGCGGAAGTACGACCAAATCTATGGTGTCCGGCACCCACTACAAAACTGCCCGCGTTGCGGAACTTTCAGCCAGAACGTATCTGGATTATGGCTCCGGATGTTGCTCCCAAAGAGCGCAGCGAGCCCTGGCGTGGATCACGCACCACGGGCAGTCCGAATACGACTGGAACCGCGCCAACGGAAACGGATTCATCATGGGAGATGGAAAGTTATCTGTCGCCAACCAACTGGAAGCCTATACCATTACGTTTCTCGCTGCCTGGTGCTGTACCAACGACGGCAGACAGGGTTCCTACGGGACGGTCCATGCAGAAGATGGAGCTCACGCTCTGGATTTCATGTTTGGAAGCGGATTTTCCACAGGTCTTCCGGCATCTACCAAGTCCGCAATAGACCGGATGGTGGCGTGGGGTCTTGCGTTCGCGGACGCTCATCCCGATCAGGACGAGAACGTGGACGAATACCAGCAGACCTTTGTCTATTCAGACGGGAACGGGGCACATCAGCCTCTGCTGGTAGGTGCTTATCAGGGAAAAGTGAAGAAGGCTACCGTGAGTGTCGTTAAATCCTCCAGTGTACCCGAATGTACGAACAACAACGCCATGTACTCTTTTGCCGGAACACAGTTTTCTGTGAAGGACAGCACTGGAAAAGTGGTTGGAACGTTAACCGCAAACGCCAACGGTACCACCAACAAACTGGAACTGGATGCCGGTACCTATACCGTCACCGAAACGAAAGCAGGGACAGGGTATCTCCTGAA
>JAFUBI010000188.1 GCA_017460285.1 Oscillospiraceae bacterium
ATCGAACAACTATTTTCCTGAAACGTGTAGTTTTGTGCTGCCCTTCTAATGATAAACATCCTTCAACCGTAGTATACGGGATAGCCTTTTTGACGATGACAGGATTTAACAAAATCAAGTCTGTGGAACCTACCGTAACAACGATGATATTCTTGCGATAACCAATCATGTTGGCAGCCATTCCGACACAAGACTCGCGATTTGCACTTAGTGTATCTCGAAGATCTTGAACAATAAAAAGATCTTCTGTTTCCACTGGAACGGACTTCTGACTTAAAAATATGATGTCTTTTATAATATCTCTTACCATAGTTATTGGATCAACATAGCATCGCCGAAACTGAAGAAACGATATTTTTCATTTACTGCATGCTCATATGCTTTCATTGTATGGTCATAACCCGCAAAAGCACTCACAAGCATGATCAATGTACTTTCTGGAAGATGAAAATTAGTGATCAGTGCATCCATTACCTTAAATTCATATCCAGGATAGATAAAGATACTCGTATCCTCATGACAAGAACAAATGCAATTATGTTTTGAATATACCGACTCTAAAGTCCTACAGGAAGTTGTTCCTGTGCATATGATCCTTCGTCCTTCATCTTTTGCTTTTTGTATTGTAGAAGCATTATGTTCATCAATGGAATAAGACTCTGTATGCATTATATGCTTTGTTATGTCATTTTCTTTTACAGGACGGAAAGTTCCAAGTCCAACATGTAATGTGACTTCCGCGATCTCTACTCCACTGTCTTTTATTTTTTGCAATAGTTCCTCTGTATAGTGAAGACCGGCAGTAGGAGCTGCTGCAGATCCCAGGGGTTTTGCATAGACAGTTTGGTAATCGTCATTGTTTTCCAACTCCTTTGTAATGTAAGGAGGAATTGGCATTTTTCCAACTTCATCTAAGATTGTGTAGAAGTTTTCATCTTGAGGATAGTGGAACTGTACGATTCGTTTACCGTCTTCAAGATAATCTTTTACAAAAGCACTTAGTTTATCAGAAATGAATACTTCAGTGTCAATGTGCAAACGCTTTCCAGGTCGAACAAGACATTCCCAAGTATCAGTTCCTATTTGCTTCAGCAAAAGTATTTCAACATTAGTGCCGGTGGATTTTCTTCCATATAAACGCGCTGGAATTACTTTGCTATTATTAATTACGATTACATCTCCTGGAAGCAGATAATCAGTAATGTCAAAAAAATATTTATCTTCCAAATTACCTGATTTACGATCAAGGACCAATAACCTTGAATGATCGCGGGGTTCCGCTGGGAATTGAGCTATTAATTCTTGGGGTAAATGATAATTAAAATCAGTTTTGGTCATGTTCTTTTTCCTCACAAATGGTCAGCCTTGTAATTATATTCATTGTTTAATGTCTTTTCAAGAAAACAAAAAACAATCACGTTGTAACTGCTCCAAACCATAAAGTGAACATGAAACGCTGGATGATCTAATGAGCGAACGCACTACGACACTACGACACTAAACACTAAAACATACACATAATGATTGAATTGAACGTGATCAATATGATATTATACATGTGATTTTGGTTTTTTAGAAGGGATGCATTTTTTATGGAACAATTTGTAAACGAACTGTTTGGAAATCTTGCCAATCTCGACTACAAGATGGTTATCATGTGGGTGATTGGTGGAGTATTGATTTATTTGGCAATTGCCAAAGAGATGGAGCCTTCATTATTGCTCCCGATGGGTTTTGGCGCGATTCTGGTGAACCTTCCTATGTCCGGAGTTATCACACAAGTCATTGAAGGTGAGGAGGAAGTGGGGGCTTTCGATGTCCTGTTCAATGCAGGCATTGCAAATGAGTTGTTCCCTTTG
>JAFUBI010000189.1 GCA_017460285.1 Oscillospiraceae bacterium
GAACAGGATCCCAGGATAAACGCAACTGTGGCTCTTCCTCTTGTAATTCCAAAAGAGTGTTATACAAGGCGCGTGAATCGATATCACCTGATGGAATGAGTTCATATCGTAGAACAGGTTCCATAAAAGGTGTTGAACTTTCCGCCTCTCCCAATCCTTGTCCTGCAAAAGTGCTGGAGAGGCCGGTGAGAACAACTACCTGAGAAGCATTTGCCTCTTCAATATTTGAGAAACGTTCACTGTTATAGATGCGTATCCCAGTTATCTTTTCACTGATCTCTTTACCGTCAATATCCGTGTATGAAAGACTGTCACGGTTTTTAACAGTCCCACCAAGTATGCGAACATGTGTAAGACGATTTCCTTTTATATCATGGGATATCTTGAAAACCTTTGCAGCAAAGAGCCTATTCTCGAGAGCGGGACGCTCTAGGTATGAAAAAATGTCCAATAAACAAGTTATACCATCCAACTTGAGACCGGAACCGAAAACAACAGGGAAGAAGTGCCTCTGATAAAAAGAGGTTCTTACTTCAGAGGGCATTAGCAGACCGTTATCTAAATACTGCTGCATGAGATAAAAGTCTTGAGAAGCAATATCTTCAAGCGTATCCTCATCTTCAATTGATGACTTCACAAAGACACAGGAAGAGGAAAGTGAGGACTGTAGGTCTTCGAATATTTCTTGTTTTGTGCGAAAAGCAACATCTGTTTTGGTAACAAAAAGAACGGTTGGGATGTGATAGCGCTCGAGGAGATTCCACAAAGTCTGAGTGTGGGGCTGTATGCCGTCTGTGGCACTGACCAAAAGGACGGCAAAATCCAGAATCGGAATCGTTCGTTCCGCTTCAGCAACAAAGTCGACATGGCCTGGAGTGTCAAGTATCGTAAATACGGATTCTTTGTACGCAAAGGTCGCTTGCTTTGAAAAGATCGTTATACCTCGTTTTCTTTCCAAAGCAAACGTGTCGAACCAACTGTCTTTATGATCAACTCTACCTAGTTTTCGTATGGCACCAGTAGTGTAGAGCATTGCTTCACAAAGAGTAGTTTTACCTGCGTCGACATGCGCAAAGATTCCAATTGCTGTCTGATTCATAACATTCACCGTCCGATGAACATTATAACGTATAATAATTGCTCGAAAAAGAAGGCATCTGTTGTTACGGTTAAAGGGGTTTGATAAAATACAAGTGTGGGAGGTGATTATAAGTTATGGAAAAACAGAAGATCCTATTTGTTTCTCATTGCATATTGAATATATCTTCTAAAGTGGTTATGTGGGATTATGAAGATATGGCTGCCGAAGAAGAATTGAGACAAAGATTCTTGATGAAAGCGATTCCCAGAGGGATACAATTGATCCAACTCCCATGCCCTGAGTTTACTCTGTATGGACCAAGAAGATGGGGGCATGTCAGCGATCAATTCGACAATGTCTTTTTCCGTAATCACTGTAGAAAACTGCTTGAACCGATCTTGGATCAATGTGAAGAATATCTCGCAACCCCGGAAAGGTACGAAGTACTCGGATTTGCTGGAATTGACGGAAGCCCTAGTTGCGGTGTTGATTATACAGGCTCTAGTAGAGACTATTATGGGTCTTTGGGTGGTCATCCGGATCCACTGTCTGTCTATGCGACTGGAGAGTTGGTCAACAGAAGTGGAGTTATGATATCTGTTTTACGAGATATGCTCGCAGAGCGAGGGCTTGATCTTCCGATTAAAGGGCTGTTTGCAGCAGAGCCCGAAAAGATCTTGTCATATATTTCAGAAGATTAAATATGAACGATTTTAGAGAGGCAGTGATCTGCCTCTCTGAAAAAGTTAAACTTGTCGTAATGACTGAAAAATAATTATTGACAAGGGGTATACCCTTTGCTATTATAATCATCGACAATAAAGTAGTGCGTTGCGCTCACCACACATCCATGGTGTGTTGGTCTATAAGAAAGGGAGTTTCCTTGTTCTTTGAGCGCGTTTAATACGCGTTTTTTTATTGCTTAGTTACGCTTTTCATTTGGATTTTGGAGGTACACAAACATAGCCGCGCAAACCCACGCTGTAAACACAGATATCAAAGAGGCTGAAGTACGTTTGATTGGAGCGGATGGCAGCCAGTTAGGTATCGTCAGTTCCGCTAGAGCGCTAGAACTTGCCGAAGAGCAAGATTTGGATCTAGTTATGATCGCACCACAGGCGAAACCGCCTGTTTGCAAGATCATGGATTACGGTAAGTATCGCTTCGAGCAGCAAAAAAGAGAAAAAGAAGCCAGTAAAAAGCAAAAAGTCGTTGAAGTAAAAGAGATTCGCTTATCGCTGAATATCGATACACACGACTTTGAAACAAAACTAGGACACGCAAAAAAGTTTATCGGCGAAGGAAACAGGATCAAAGCGAGTATCCGTCTTCGCGGTCGTGAGATGGCTCACGCATCAAGAGGATATGAGGTTATGGCGCGTTTCGCGGAAGCCTTGAATGAGATCGCTGTTGTGGATAAACCTGCTAAGCTCGAAGGAAGATCGATTCAGATGTTTATGAGCCCGCAAAAATCCAAATCTAAATAAGTGAATATTTCCTTAGGAGGAGTAGAATTATTATGCCCAAATTGAAGACACATTCTGCTACGAAGAAACGTGTTATGAAGATCACAAAACACGGTAAGATCAAACGTGCACGTGCATTCCGTAGCCACATTTTGAACAAGAAACCGACAAAGCGTATGAGACATCTCCGTGGACCTGTCTATGCAGACAAGACCAATGCTGAGAACCTGAAGCAGTTGCTGCCATACGGTGTCAAATAATAGGAGGAGATGAATTATGGCAAGAGTCAAAGGCGCAATGATGACGCGCAAGAGAAGAAAGAAAATCATTAAGCTTGCGAAGGGTTATTTTGGTGCGAAGAGCACACACTTCAAAATGGCTAAGCAGCAGGTCTTCAAGAGCGGCAATTATGCCTATGAAGGTCGTAAGCAGAAGAAACGTGAATATCGTCAGCTTTGGATCACCCGTATCAACGCTGGATGTCGTGCAAATGGTACAAACTACAGCACGTTTATGAACGGCTTGAAGAAACTCGGTGTTGAATTGAACAGAAAGATGCTCTCCGAGCTTTATATCAACGATCCTCAGGCGTTTGCAGATTTAGTTGCAAAAGCAGTAAAGGCTTAAGTTTATTAATACCCTCGTTCATGTTTGGACGCGGGTATTTTTAATGAGAATATCTAAAACCAAAATGCGGGCAACGATTCACATCTTCATTTCGTGCTTGATTCTCTTTTTTTCTTCTTGCATAATAGTGTAATAAATTAAATACAACAATATGCAAGTCCTTATGAAGCGGTATAAAGGTTTAAGATGTCGCTTCACATGATAGGAATCGTTATTGTATTATCCCTTAAAGGAATCGTGATGATAGAGATCTCCTCGAAGAGCAATGAGAAACTGAAAGAGATCCTTGAGCTTTCAAGGTCGAAGAAGGCCAGAGAGGATAAACAAGTAGTACTGGTGGA